>NZ_JBZYWI010000103.1:0-11336 GCF_058932755.1 Quadrisphaera sp. DVD1 | reverse complement strand
GAGAAGAGACGGCCCCAGCTGCTCGCTCCGCGGCCGGGCAGGGCGAGCAGGCGGTCGGCCAGGGCCGCCGCGAGCGCCACCGCCGCCGCGGCCCCGGTGGCGTACGCGTCGGGCTCCACCGAGCCGAGGCCCAGCAGGTCGAGGGCGGCGGCGGCCGCCAGGCAGATGACGAGCAGCGCCACGGCCAGGACGGCCAGCGCCTCGGCGCTGGCCCGCAGCGACCGGCCGGCCGCCAGGCGGCTGGCCGCGGCCGCGGCGGCGGTGAGGGCGAGCAGCACCGCCGTCTGGCCGGCCACGCCGAGGGAGGACCAGACCACCGCGACGAAGACCACCGCGGCCACGGCCACCAGGAGGACGCCGGCGCCGAGCAGCAGCTGCTGCGCGCCCCGACGCGGGGTCTCCGGGCCGGGGGCGGGTGCGAAGGGCACGGGCTCGGGTGCGGGCACGGGTGCGGGCGAGGGCTGCGCGGTGCGCGCGGCCCTCGCCGCGGCGAGCAGCTCCTCGCGACGCGCGCGCAGCGCGCCGAGGCGGCGGTCGACCTCCCACAGCTCGCGGGCCGCCGCGCTGTCCAGGGGCAGGTCGCACGCCGGGCAGCGCACGGCGCGGGGCGCCAGCGGCGCGCCGCAGTCGGGGCACGGCACGGGCTCCCGGGGGCTCTCTCCCACCCGCGGAGCATGGCAGCGGCGAGGTCCTCCGCGGCGCCGTCCACACCTTCGTCCCGTTCTGCACCGCACTGTCGGCCCAGTCGGGGAGGATGGACGCCATGGCCCGACGCACCTCCAGCACTCCCCCGCCCCCCGAGGACTACACCGAGCGCATCCTCGAGGTCGACGTCGACGAGGAGATGCGCGGGTCGTTCCTGGAGTACGCCTACTCGGTCATCTACTCCCGGGCCCTGCCCGACGCGCGCGACGGCCTCAAGCCGGTGCAGCGCCGGATCCTCTTCCAGATGGCGGAGATGGGCCTGCGCCCCGAGCGCGGCTACGTCAAGAGCGCCCGCGTCGTCGGCGACGTCATGGGCAAGCTGCACCCGCACGGCGACACCGCCATCTACGACGCCCTCGTGCGGATGGCCCAGCCCTTCTCGCTGCGGGTGCCGCTCGTCGACGGCCACGGCAACTTCGGCTCCCCCGACGACGGTCCCGCGGCGTCGCGGTACACCGAGGTCCGCATGGCGCCGGCCGCGGTCGTCATGACCGAGGGCCTCGGCGAGGACGTCGTCGACTTCGTGCCCACCTACGACAACAGCGGCACCCAGCCGGCCGTGCTGCCCTCGGCGATGCCGAACCTGCTCGTCAACGGCGCCAGCGGGATCGCGGTCGGCATGGCGACGAACATGCCGCCGCACAACCTCGTGGAGGTCGTCGCCGCCGCCCGCCACCTCATCGCCCGCCCGGACGCCACCCTGGCCGACCTCATGCGGTTCGTGCCCGGCCCCGACCTGCCCACCGGCGGCCGGATCGTCGGGCTGGACGGCATCCGCGAGGCGTACGCCACCGGCCGCGGCACCTTCCGCACCCGCGCCAGCGCCCGGATCGAGGACATCACCGCCCGGCGCAAGGGCATCGTCTTCACCGACCTGCCCTACACGGTCGGCCCCGAGAAGGTCATCGACAAGGTCAAGGACGCCGTCCAGGCGAAGAAGCTCCTCGGCGTCGCCGCCATCACCGACCTCACCGACCGCGCGAACGGCACCCAGCTGGTGGTCGAGGTCAAGACCGGCTTCACGCCCGAGGCGGTGCTCGAGCAGCTGTACCGCCTCACCCCGCTGGAGGACTCCTTCGGCATCAACAACGTGTGCCTGGTCGACGGCCAGCCGCGGACCCTGGGACTGCGCGAGCTGCTGCAGGTCTACATCGGGCACCGCCTGGAGGTCGTCCGCCGGCGCAGCGCCTACCGGCTGGCCCGCCGCCGCGAGCGCCTGCACCTCGTCGAGGGGCTGCTCGTCGCGGTCCTCGACATCGACGAGGTGATCCAGGTCATCCGGGCCGCCGACGACGCGGCGGTCGCCCGCACCCGGCTCACGGAGGTCTTCGACCTCTCCGAGCTCCAGGCGGACCACATCCTCGAGCTGCGGCTGCGCCGCCTGACCCGCTTCTCGCGGATCGAGCTGGAGACCGAGCGCGACCAGCTCGTGGCCGAGATCGCGGCCCTGGAGCTGCTCCTCGGCGACGAGCAGCTCCAGCGCGAGGCGGTCTCCGACGAGCTGGCGCAGGTGGCCCGCGAGCACGGCGACGCCCGGCGGACCGTCCTGCTGGAGTCCGCTGCGGCTCCCACCGCGGCGGTGCCGCTGCAGGTGCTCGACGAGCCCTGCTGGGTGCTGCTGTCCGCCACCGGGCTGCTGGCGCGCACCGCCACCGCCGACCTGCCCGCCCCCGGCGCCGCGGGCGCTGCCGCGGCGCGCTCCGCCCACGACGTCCTGCGCAGCGCGGTGCGCACGACCGCCCGCGGCGCGGTCGGCGCGGTGACCAGCCGCGGGCGCGTGCTGCGCCTCGGCGTGGTCGACACCCCCGTGCTGCCCCCCACCGCCGGGTCGCCCTCGCTGTCCGGCGGGGCGCCGCTGAGCGAGTTCCTCACCCTCGCCGACGGCGAGTCCGTGGTCGCGCTGTGCACCCTGTCCACCGGCCCGGACGCACCGGGGCTGGCGCTCGGCACCGCACAGGGCGTGGTCAAGCGAGTCGCGCCCGAGGCCGTGGGGACCCGCGAGGCGTGGGACGTGATCGGACTCAAGGACGGCGACGCCGTCGTCGGGGCGGTCGAGGTCCCTGCCGGGGCGGCGGAGGGCACCGACCTCGTGATGGTCACCAGCGACGCGCAGCTGCTGCGCTTCAGCGCCGACGCCGTGCGCCCGCAGGGCCGCGCCGCCGGCGGCATGGCCGGCGTGCGGCTCGCGGCGGGGGCCCGCGTGGTCGCCTTCACGGCCGTGCCCGCCGCCCGCGAGCGCGACCTCGTCGTGGTCACCGTGGCTGCCGCGAGCGCGGCCCTGCCCGGCACCGACCCGGGCACCGTGAAGGTGGCGCCCTTCTCGGAGTACCCGGCCAAGGGCCGGGCCACCGGCGGGGTGCGCTGCCACCGCTTCCTCAAGGGCGAGGACGCCCTCGCCCTCGCCTGGGTCGGGCTGGGCCCGGCGCGGGCCTGCGCGGCCAGCGGCCAGCCCGTGCCGCTGCCGCCGGCCACGGGCCGGCGCGACGGCTCCGGGACGCCGCTGGACCAGCCGGTCCTGGCCGTCGACGGGCCGCTCACCGTCGAGGGGTGAGCGCGGCGCGGCCTCAGCCGAGGTGGCTGGGGTCGCGCACGTAGGTGCGCCGGGCGTGCAGGGCCCGGTTGGCCACCCAGGTCAGCGCCCACAGCAGCACGCCGAGGGCGAGCAGGCCCCCGGCGATCTGGTACTGCTGCGCGGGCCGCTCGACCAGCGGCGTCACCAGGTAGCCGCAGATGACGATCCCGATCCACGGGACGACGGTGGGGGCCCGGAAGTGCCGGTGCTCCACGTGGTCGCGGCGCAGCACCAGCACGCAGACGTGGACGACGGTGAAGACGGCCAGGAGCAGCAGCGAGGTCGTCCCGCCGAGGTTGGCCACCGCCGAGGACTCCCCGCCGGCGCTGACCACGGTGATGAGCACCAGGCTCAGGCAGGTGGTGAAGACCACGGCCGTCCACGGCGTGCGGCGCCCGTGCAGCACCCGCCCGAGCCAGCCCGGGAGCACCCCCTCGTGCGCCATGCCGTAGAGCAGCCGCGAGGCCATGAGCATGTTGAGCAGCGCGGAGTTGGCCACGGCGAACATCGTCACGAGCGCGAAGATCCGCATCGGGAAGCCGGGGGCGCCGATCTGCACCACCTGGAGCAGCGGCTGGCTGCCCTCGCTGAGGTCGGCCAGCGGCACCACGGCCACCGCGACGATCCCGACGAGGATGTAGAGCACGCCCGCGAGGCCCAGCGCCAGGAACATCACCTTCGGGAAGGTGCGCACGGGGTCGCGCGTCTCCTCGGCCATGTTCACCGAGTCCTCGAAGCCGACGAGAGCGAAGAAGGCCAGCGCGGTCGCGGCGGTGATCGCCGAGAAGGGCGAGGCGCCGTCGGCGAGGTCGATCTGGCCCGCCCGCGACAGGTCGCCGTCCCCGCCGAGCAGCGCCCACGCGCCGATCGCCAGGACGATGAGCAGGCCGCTCAGCTCGATGCAGGTGAGCACGGCGTTGGCCTTGACGCTCTCCCCGACCCCGCGCAGGTTGACCGCCGCGACGCCGAGCATGAACAGCAGGGCGACGGTGGTCACGACCACCACGCCGGGGGTCTCCACCCCGAAGAGGGTCAGGGTGTTGGCCGAGAAGGCGCGCGAGGCGGTGGAGGCGGAGGTGATCCCCGAGCTCATCACCGTGAAGCAGACGAGGAAGGTCAGGAAGTGCACCCCGAACGCCTTGTGGGTGTACAGCGCGGCACCGGCGGCGCGGGGGTACTTGGTGACGAGCTCGAGGTAGCTGCACGCGGTGAGCAGCGCGACGGCGAAGGCGACGAGGAAGGGGATCCACACCGCACCGCCCACCTCGCCGGCCACCTGCCCGGTGAGGGCGTAGATGCCGGTGCCGAGGACGTCGCCGATGATGAAGAGGAGCAGCAGCTTGGGCCCGAGCACCCGCTTCAGCTCGGGCCGCTCACCGCTGTCGGCAGCCGGCGACGACGCGTCGGCGGGAGGGGCTGCGCTGGCCATGGGCCGTACTGTGCCCACCTCCGCCGCCGCTGTCGCGCCGGAAACCGGATCGTCCTGCCCCGGGCGCGCTCAGACGTCGATGCGGTCGGCGTCCAGCGCCGCGGCCCCCTCGACGATGAAGTCCTTGCGGGGAGCGACCTCGTTGCCCATGAGCAGCTCGAAGACGCGCTCGGCGGCCTCGGCGTCCTTGATCCCCACGCGGCGCAGGGTGCGGTGGCGGGGGTCCATGGTGGTGTTCGCCAGCTGGTCGGCGTCCATCTCCCCGAGGCCCTTGTAGCGCTGGATGTCCTCCTTCCAGCGCTTGCCGCTCTTGCGCAGGCGCTCCAGCAGCGCGGTGAGCTCGGCCTCGGAGTAGGTGTAGACGTACTCGTTCTTCGCCCGGCCGGAGCCGATCACCTCCACCCGGTGCAGCGGCGGGACGGCGGAGTACACCCGGCCGGCCTCGACGAGCGGGCGCATGTACCGGAAGAACAGCGTCAGCAGCAGGGTGCGGATGTGGGCGCCGTCGACGTCGGCGTCCGCCATGAAGATGATCTTCCCGTAGCGGGCGGCGTCGAGGTCGAAGCTGCGGCCGGAACCGGCGCCGACCACCTGGATGATCGCCGCGCACTCGGCGTTGCGGAGCATGTCGGCCACCGAGGCCTTCTGGACGTTGAGGATCTTGCCCCGGATCGGCAGCAGCGCCTGGTGCTCGGAGGAGCGCGCGAGCTTGGCGGTGCCCAGCGCGCTGTCGCCCTCGACGATGAACAGCTCGGAGCGGTCGACGTCGTTGGTGCGGCAGTCGGCGAGCTTGGCCGGCAGCGAGGACGTCTCCAGGGCGTTCTTGCGCCGCTGGGTCTCCTTCTGCTGGCGGGCGCTGACCCGGGCGCGGGTCTCGGCGACGACCTTGTCCAGCAGCAGGGAGACCTGGTTCTTGGTGCCCTTCGCCGGGCTGGCGAAGACGGCGGTGAGCTCCTTCTCCACCACGCGGGTGACGATGGCGCGCACGGCGGCGGTGCCCAGCACCTCCTTGGTCTGGCCCTCGAACTGCGGCTCGGCCAGCCGGACGGTCAGCACGGCGGTCATGCCGGCCATCACGTCGTCCTTGTCGGGCTTCTCCTCCTTGGCGCTGACCTTCAGGCGGCGGGCGTTGGTCTCGACGGCCTTGCGCAGGGTGCGCAGCAGGGCCGCCTCCATGCCCGCGACGTGGGTGCCGCCCTTGGGGGTGGCGATGATGTTGACGAAGCTGCGCAGCTCGGTGTCGTAGCCGGTGCCCCAGCGCAGCGCGAGGTCGACGGCGCACTCGCGCTCGACCTCGCGGCTGACCATGTGGCCGCGCTCGTCGAGCACGGGCACGGTCTCGGTGAACCGGCCGCTGCCCTGCAGGCGCCAGGTGTCGGTGACCGCCGGGTCGGTGGCCAGGTGCTCGACGAACTCGGCGATCCCGCCGTCGTGGCGGAAGACCTCCTCCGAGGGCCCGGACTCCCCCGGCGTGCCGGGCAGGCGGCGCTCGTCGCGCACGCGCAGCGTCAGCCCCGGGACGAGGAATGAGGTCTGGCGGGCGCGGGTGACGAGCTCGTCGTAGCTGAAGGCCGCCTCGCGCAGGAAGACCATCGGGTCGGACCAGTAGCGCACCCGGGTGCCGGTCACGCCGCGCTTGACCTTGCCCGCCACGCGCAGCACCGAGGCGTCGGTGAACGGGGTGAACTCGGCGTCCGGGCCGTCGTCGGGCGCGCCGCTGAAGACGCCGGGCTCGCCGCGGCGGAAGCTCATGGCGTGGACGAGACCGCCGCGGTCGACCTCGACGTCGAGGCGGGACGACAGGGCGTTGACGACGCTGGCGCCGACGCCGTGCAGGCCGCCGGACGCGGTGTAGGAGCCGCCGCCGAACTTGCCGCCGGCGTGCAGCTTGGTGAAGACGACCTCGACGCCGCTCAGCCCGGTGCGCGGCTCGACGTCCACCGGGATGCCGCGGCCGTCGTCGCGCACCTCCACGGAGCCGTCGGCGTGGAGGACGACGTCGATGCGGGTGCAGTGCCCGCCGAGCGCCTCGTCGACGCTGTTGTCGATGATCTCCCAGAGGCAGTGCATGAGCCCGCGCGAGTCGGTCGACCCGATGTACATGCCCGGGCGCTTGCGGACCGCCTCGAGGCCTTCGAGCACCGAGAGGTGCCGGGCGGTGTAGTCGCTGTCCACAGGCACCCCGTCAGGGTAACCAGCAGCGGCGACAGCCGGGGCCGGGTCGGCGCAGCTCGAGGCCGTCGGCGCGTCCGCTCCTCGCGAACGCCCGAGACGCCCCATCCTGGGGGTGCGGGCGCGCTCGCCGACCGGTCCGGCTCGTGCCCGGACCCCCCGGACGGGTTACGCGCACGGCGAACCGGTGCGATCGGCCCACCGGGAAGCGCCCGGCGGTGGTTGGATGTTGGAACTGGTGAGCGCCAGCCGGCGCACACCACCGGATGCCGATGGCACCCGATCGCACTCCGGAAGGGGCGACGTGACCGCTGTACTCACGACTCCGCAGCTGACGACCGCCGAGCGGTGCGACCGCTGCGGCGCCCAGGCCTACGTCCGCGTGCTCCTGCCCTCGGGCGGGGAGCTCCTGTTCTGCGCCCACCACGGGCGAGAGCACGCCGCCAAGCTGCGGGAGGTGGCCGCGGAGATCCAGGACGAGTCCGAGCGCCTCACCGCGCCCGCGGCCCCGGCCCCGGAGCGCTGACCCGCTCCACCACGAACGCACCGCTCAGGAGGGCGCCGGCGTGAGCGCACTGACGCTCGTCGCCGGCGCCCTCGTCGTCCTCGGGCTGGTGGGGATCGTGGTCCCCGTCCTGCCCGGCTCCCTGCTCGTCGCGGCCGGCGCCCTCGTGTGGGCCCTCGGCGCCGGCGACGCGGCCGGCTGGGTGGCCCTGGCCGCCGCCGCGGCCCTGCTCGTCGCCGGGAAGGTGCTCTCCTACGGCCTCGCCGGGCGCAGCCTCGTCGCCGCCGGGATCCCGCAGCGGTCCCTCGTCGTCGCGGGCCTGGCCGGGCTGGTCGGGTTCTTCGTCGTCCCCGTGGTGGGCCTGCCGCTCGGCGTCGTGGCCGGGCTCTACGCGGCCGAGCGGGTGCGGCTCGGGCCGGGGGCGGCGTCCTGGCGGAGCACCCTCGTGGGGCTGCGGGCGGTGGTCATCGCCCTCGTGGTCGAGCTGGCCGCGGGCCTGGCGGCGGCCGGCTGCTGGGTGGCCGCCGTGGTCGTGCACGCGTGAGCAGACCGAAGAGGAGCAGGAGGAGCGGTGGCTGAGGACCCCCTCATGGACGCCCGCGCCCGGGTGGTGCACGACCTCGTGGCCACCGGCCTGGACACCGCCGCGGTCGTGAGCACGGTGGAGGACGCCGTCGCCGAGCGCGCCTGGTGGGTGCAGCAGTGGCCCGACGGCACCCGGTACGTCGCCGGGCAGGTCGCCCAGGACGTGCAGGAGGCCCTGCTGGAGCAGCACGGCCTGCGCTGGCCGCCCTGCCCGGGGCCGCCGGCGTGCGAGCACCCGGACCCGCACGAGCTGCGGATCACCCCCGACCTCGGCGAGGACCCGCAGTGGGTGTGCGAGGAGTCCGCGCTGGCGGTGGCGCCGCTGGGCGGCCTGCGGCCCTGAGCCGGCTCAGGAGCGGGCGAGGCGGCTGAACCGCTCGGTCGCCTTCACCGAGCCGGCGGCGATGACGGTGTCGCCGCGCGAGAGCACCGTCTGCGCGGTGGCGTGCGTCCACGCCTCACCGCCGACGCGGACCGCGACGATCGTCACGCCGTAGCGCTTGCGCAGGCCGGTCTCGCCCAGCGGCTGGCCGAGCAGCTCCGCCGGCGGCTCGATCGTCACCATGGCGAAGTCGCCCTCGAAGTCGATGTAGTCCTTCATCGCCCCGTGGACCAGGTGCGCCACCCGCCGGCCCATGTCGTTCTCCGGGCGCACGACGTGGTGGACGCCCAGCTGGGTGAGGATCCGCGCGTGGGCCTCGCTCGTGGCCTTCGCCCACAGGTCCCGGACGCCGAACCCCACCACGAGGGAGGCGGTGAGGATGCTCGCCTCCAGGTTGCTCCCGATGCCCACGACGACGGTGTCGAAGTCCGGCACCGCGAGCTGGCGCAGGGCGTCCTCGCGGGTGCAGTCCGCGCGCACCACGTGGGTGAGCTGGCCGTGCAGGGACTGCACGAGGTCCTCGTCGTCGTCGATCCCGAGGACGTCGACCCCCGCCGCGACGAGCTCCAGCGCGAGCGCGCGCCCGAAGCGGCCCAGGCCGATGACGGCCACGGAGTCGGTGTGGGCGAGCCGGGCGGCGCTGCGCGGGCCGGACGGCTGCGCGACGCGCGAGATCGGGTTCCTAGCCAATGATCGGCCTCTCCTCGGGCAGCTGGTACAGGCGGCTGCGGCGGCTCAGCGCCAGGGCGGTGGCGACGGTGATGGGGCCGAGGCGGCCCACGAGCATCAGGACGACGAGCAGCACCTGGCCCGACGTGGGCAGGCGCTCGGTCAGGCCGGTGGAGAGCCCCACCGTGGCGAACGCGGAGATCACCTCGAAGAGCACCTCCTCCAGGGGGGCGCGCGAGATGAGCGTCAGCGCCAGGGTGGCAGCCGCCACGGCGCCGGTCGCCAGCAGCACGACGCTGATCGCCTGGCGGTGCACCGAGCGGGGGATGCGGCGTCCGAAGGCGTTGACGGCGCTGTCGCCGCGCGCCTCGGCGTAGATGACGAAGAACAGCACGGCCGCCGTCGTGAGCTTGATCCCTCCGCCCGTGCCGGCCGGGCCGGAGCCGATGAACATGAGCGCGTCGAGGACCAGCCAGGAACCGCGGTCCAGGCCGTCGATGGGGCCGGTGGTGAAGCCCGCCGAGCGGGGGACGACCATCTCGAACGCGCCAGCGAACAGCTTCTGGCCCGTGCTCAGCGGGCCCAGCGTCGCGGGGTTGTTCCACTCCAGCGCCGTCGAGAGCAGGCTCCCCAGGGCCAGGAGGATGCCGCCGGCCCACAGCACCAGGACGGTGTTGAGGCTCCACCGCCGCGGGCGCCGCAGCTCGCGGCTGAGCTCGAGCAGCACGGGGAAGCCCAGGCTCCCCAGGACGACCGCCGCCCCGATCGGGAGCAGCACCAGCGGGTCGCCGGCGAACTGCTCGAGGCTGTCGGGGTAGAGCGCGAAGCCGGCGCTGTTGAACGCGGAGATCGAGTGGAAGGCGCCCAGCCACAGGGCTCGCAGCGGCGGCTCGCCGTACCCAGCGGCCAGCCGGGCGGCCAGCAGGGCGGCGACGACGACCTCGATGACGAGGCTGATCCGCACGACGCTGGACACCACCGAGCGCAGGTCGCCCGGCCCGATGCTGCGGGACTCCTCGAGGGCGCTGATCCGCGTCGACATGCCGAAGCGGCGCAGGGTGAGCAGCCCGAGCAGCGACGCCGACGTCATGATCCCCAGGCCGCCGATCTGGATCAGCACGAGGATGACCACGTGACCCAGCGGGGTCCAGTGGTCCGCGGTGTCGACGACGGTCAGGCCGGTGACCGACACCGCTGACGTGGCGGTGAACAGCGCCTCGAGCAGCCCGGCGCCGCCCTCCCCCGCCTTGGCCAGCGGCACCATCAGGGCGGCGGTGCCGGCGAGGACCACGACGAGGAACGCGGCCACGATGAACTGGGCCGGGGAGGACGGGCGCAGCGACCGCGGGACGGCGAGCAGCCGGCTGCGGAGGTCGGCGTCGGGGCCGTCGGGCACCGCAGGACCCTAGCGCTGCCGGCCCGCGCGCCGGAGCCCGAGGACCGGCGTCAGAAGACCAGCAGCAGCCCCAGGACCAGCCCGGTGAGGACCAGGGAGACGAGCAGGGAGCCGAGGCAGCCCAGGCGGTTGTTGAAGAAGAGGAGCACCGCCCCATCCTCAGCGCCGCCGGGCGAGCGCGCACGGCGAGGACGGGGTGGTGCCCGTGGCGTCAGCGGCGCGCGAGGCGCTGCCAGGCGAAGACGAGCTGCCGCACCCGGGAGGCCACCGCCTCGGACAGGTCGTCGAAGGTGATCACCACCTCGGTGCTCCCGTGCGGGTGGGTGGCGCGGAGCACGACGCCGGACAGGACGAGCACGGTCGAGCCCGCCTCGATCCGGCACTCGACCTCCTCACCGGAGGCAGCCGGCACCCAGCTCGGCAGCACCGCGCGGGTGCCGCCCTCGCTGAGGTCGGCGACGACGCCGGTCTGGCGCTCGCGCTGGGCGCGGGACCAGGTGATCTCGATGCGAGCCCCCGGCGCGGCGGCGCGCACGTGGTTGCGCCGCTGCTCCAGGTGCGGCTCCTCGGCCGGCTCGAGCCACCAGAGGGGCACGTCGCCGCGCTCGGTGCTGCGCAGCACGACCGGCACCGACCAGATCCCGCGGGCGGAGGGCCACCGCAGCTCGTAGCCCGTGCCGGCGCGCGCGCCGACCCGCCAGGTCGGGCTCCCGGGATCGGCGACGGCGAGCAGTCCGCGCGCGTCGTCCTCGATCCGGGTGACGCAGTCCTCCCCGTCGGAGCGGACGATCACCACGCGCTCGTTGATGTCCGGCCACGCCGTCATGGCGCGCCACCCCCTGCCGTGCTCGTGCTCCCCGGCCCGCGACGTCACGCCGCGCACTCGTTCCTCATGACTATCGGCAGGCGGAGCGGCTCTTG
>NZ_JBZYWI010000102.1:0-11398 GCF_058932755.1 Quadrisphaera sp. DVD1 | reverse complement strand
CCGCGCGCCTGCAGCGGGTTCGCCTTCGCCGCGGCCATGAGGTACCAGGCCGTGGCCCCGACGTGCTGGGACTGGAAGTAGCCGAACCCGAACCCGGTGTCGATGAGGCTCGACGCCGCCACGACCCCGGACCTCTCCGGCAGCAGCTGACCGCCGACGTGCTGCCCCTGCCCGACGAGGGACTGCACGATCCGGATCTGCGCCAGCGCGACCCTCGCGCCCACGGCGTCGATCCCGCCGTTGCCGTTCCGGTCGTGCAGGGCCGCGGCGAGCTGGCCGGTGCCCTCCAGCCACACGCCCTTGGCATGCACCTGGCGGTCGTTGTACGAGGCGGTGGACCGCAGGCTGACGTCGCTGAAGGTGACGCCGGAGACCCGGACGCCGGCCGGGAGCTGGCTGCTGCCCTGCCCGCCGACGTCGGTGGTGGAGAGGTTCTTCGCCGCCCAGTCGAGGGCGCCGGAGATGCGGCGGTCGCGCAGGGCCATCCAGCCCCAGGTCTGCGGGTCCAGCGGCAGGGGGCTCGGGTTGATCGTCACGCCGTCGTTGCTGCCGGTGTAGAAGAGGCGCCGGTTCGGGTCCCACACGCGCTCGAGGAAGGAGCGGGCGTGCGCGGCCTGCTCGAGCCACGCCCGGTCGCCGGTGGCGGCGGCGAGCTGGGTGAAGAAGCTCGTGCAGTCGATGTTGTGCTCGGTCGACTTGTTCGGCACGGGGCGGTTGCCGGCGTCGACGCCGAAGGAGAACCCGCCCAGCCCGATCTCCGAGCGCGTGTTCGTGACGATCCAGGTGGCGATCCGCAGCGCGCCGTCGAGGTAGCGGCGGTCGCGGGTGTGCTCGTGCAGCTGCACGAGGGCGATGCCCGGCCAGGCCATGTCGCCGACGGCGGTGCCGAGGAAGCCGAACTGCCAGCCGACGTTGGCCTTCCCGTCACCGCGGACGAGGCCGTCGGGCTGCCGGTTGCCGTCGTAGAAGGTGTACGGCCCGACGTTGTAGGCCTGGCGCAGGCGGCCGTCGCTGTGGTCGGGGTCGTTGGCCAGCGCGAACAGCAGCCCGTCGCCGAGCGCACGCGCCACCGGCTGACCGGCCTTGCCCGCGGTGAGCGCCGCGCAGATCGCCAGGGCGTTGTCGTAGACGAACGCGGTGCTGAACAGCCCGTTCTCGTCGGAGTAGCTCTGCGCCAGCCGCGGCCCGGTGCCGTTGGCCGCGGGGTAGGCGTCGGTCATCACCCGCACGAACTCGTAGGCCCGCCGGACCGACTCGCTCTCGCCCAGCACGCCCTTGCCGGTGCCCAGCCACGCGTCCCACGGGGCGCCGCTCGCCGCGTGCGCCGTCCCGGTTCCCAGGGGCGCGGCACCCACGGCGGCGATGCCCGCGGCGGCCAGGAGCACCCCCCGCCGCGTGATCCCGGGGGTGGTCGTTCCTGCATCCACGGCACTGCTCCTGTCGCTCCGACGCCATCGTCGGGCGTCATGCTGCGTGGCTCACCGTGACCGTGTCAACGGTTTCGGGAGAGCGCTCTCTCGCGCCTCGTCGGCTGCTGGCTGCGGAGGACCGCGCGAGCGGGAGAGCGATCTCTGTGGAACCACCGGCCGTCGGGCTCCCATACTGCGAGGAGGACGAGCGGAGGAGGACCGGTGGCCGGCACGGGAGCGGACGGGCGGCGCGCCGGTCCGCCGACCCTGGAGACCGTGGCCGCCCTCGCCGGGGTGTCGCGGGCCACCGCCTCCCGCGTGGTCAACGGAGACGCCCGCGTGGCGCCGGACCTGCGCGCCGCCGTCCAGGACGCCGTGGCGCAGCTCGGCTTCGTGCCCAACCGCGCCGCTCGCAGCCTCGTGACGCGGCGCAGCGACTCGGTGGCGCTGCTGCTGCGCGAGCCGGCGGAGTTCGGCGTGGTCGACCCCTACCTCTCCAGCATGGTCGTCTCGCTGAGCCAGGCCCTCATGCCCACCGGGGTGCAGCCCGTGGTGCTCATGGCGCCCGCCGACCAGCACGGCTCCGGCGCGGCCGAGTACGTGCGCAGCCACGTCGACGGCGTCCTCCTGCTCTCGGTGCACGAGAGCGACCCGCTGCCCGCCGAGCTCGCCCGCTCCGGCGTGCCGCTGGTCAGCCTCGGCCGCCTCGCCGGGGGCACCGCCGCGGTCGGGGTCGTGGACGTCGACAACGCCGGCGGTGCGCAGGCGGCGACGGCGCGGCTGCTGGACGCCGGCCGCCGGTCGGTCGCGACGATCGCCGGCCCACCGGACATGACGGCCGCCGTCGACCGGCTGGCCGGGTTCCGCGCGGCGATGCGCGCGGCGAGCCGCCCGCTCGACCTCGTGGCCTACGGCGACTTCACGGCCGCCTCCGGAGCGCGGGCGATGGCCGACCTGCTGGCCCGCGAGCCCGACCTCGACGCGGTCTTCGCCGCCAACGACCTCATGGCCCTGGGTGCGCTGCAGGCCCTGCGGGCGGCCGGCCGCGCGGTGCCCGAGGACGTCGCCGTCGTCGGCTTCGACGACGTCCCCCTCGCCGAGCACGCCAGCCCGCCGCTGACGACGGTCCGCCAGCCGGTGGCCGACCTGGCGCGCACGATGGTGCGGCTGCTCGTCGAGCGCCTCGGCGGCGCGGCGTCGCAGGCCGAGGTCGTGCTCCCCACCACGCTCGTGGTCCGCGCCTCGGCCTGACGACGTCCGTAGCCTCGCCGCATGCAGCTGCGCCCCGCCACCGCGGACGACCGCCCCCTGCTGCGCTGGGCGACCTGGGTCAACGTGACGTGGGGCGGCGCGGGGATCTCGCTCGAGGACGTCGACGCGCAGCCGCACCTCGCGCACTACGTCACGGCCTTCCCCGGGCCGGGCGGCTTCGGCGTCGTCGCCGAGGACGACGGTCGCGCGGTCGGCGTGGTGTGGGCGGTGCACCTGCCCGCGGACGACCCCGGCTACGGGTTCGTCAGCCCCGGGGTCCCGGAGATCAGCCTCACCGTCGACGCCGGCTCCCGCGGCCGTGGCGTCGGCACCGCGCTGCTGGCCGCGGTGGTCGAGCAGGCCCGGCGTCGCGGTCTGCCGGCGCTGAGCCTGAGCGTGGAGGACGGCAACCCCGCCCGGCGCCTGTACGAGCGGTGCGGCTTCACCGTCGTCGGGCGCAACGGCGGTGCCGACACCATGCTGCTGCGTGTGACGACGACCCCGCCGCCCCAGCCCGACGACCCGCCCCACGGGCCGGACCGGGTGCCCAGCCACGACCCCATGGACGACCCGGACCCCACCGCCCCGGTCGACCACCCCGAGCCCGTCGAGCCCTCCGACTGAGCCGCGACCCGTCGTTGACGCGCCTCCGGGCCCGCCCCTAGCGTCCCCGGCGTGAGCGCCCCGGACGCCCAGGACCGCATCGAGCCGCCCGCCGCCGGCGGCGAGACCGCCACGCTGCTGGGCTCCCTCGAGCGCCAGCGAGCGACCTTCGCGTGGAAGGCCGGCGGCCTGGACGCCGAGGGGCTGGCCACCACGGTCGGCGCGTCGTCGCTCACCCTCGGCGGGCTGCTCAAGCACCTCGCGTGGCTGGAGGAGCTGAAGTTCTCCACGGTGCTGCACGGCCGCCCGCCGGCGGCGCCGTGGGACGCCGTCGACTGGGACGCCGACCCGGAGTGGCCGTGGCGCTCAGCGGCCGACGACGCGCCCGAGGACCTCTACCGGCTCTGGCACGACGCCGTCGTCAAGGCCCGCGCAGCGACCGCCGAGGCGCTCGCCGACGGCGGCCTGGACCGGCGGATGGCGTGGATGCCCGACGACGTCCCCGAGCGCCCGAGCCTGCGCCGGATGCTCGCGGACACCATCGAGGAGTACGCCCGCCACACCGGGCACGCCGACCTGATCCGCGAGGCGGTCGACGGCCGGGTGGGGGAGGACCCGCCGGGCGCCGTCTTCCCCTTCCCACCGCTGGGCTGAGGCTCAGACCCGGGCGGGCATCCGCAGCACGCGCGCCTCCCACGGCCCGAGCACGGCCGGCAGCAGCGCGGGGTCGCGCTGCCCGAGGTGCGCCGGGGCGTTGGTCAGCACCACCTCGCGGGCGTCGAGCGCCTGGGGGAGCGCCTCGGCGAGGTCGAGCTGCTCGCCGCTGACGTTGCAGACCACGAGCAGCTCGTCGGGCCCCGCGGAGGAGTCGAAGCGGCGGGTGAAGGCGTACAGCTGCTCGTGCTCGGGCACGAGCATCGTGAAGTCGCCGAGGGCGACCACGGGCAGGTCGTGGCGCAGGGCGACGAGCCGCCGGTAGTGCGCGAGCACCGAGGTCTCGTCGTCGCGCTGGGCGGCGGCGTTGACCTGGTCGGCGTCGGGGTTGACGGCGATCCACGGCTCGCCGGTGGTGAACCCGGCCGCGGGGCCGGCGTCCCACTGCACGGGGGTGCGGGCGTTGTCGCGGCTGACCCAGGCGATCTCGGCGAGCACCTCCGCCTCGTCGCGGCCGAGCGCGACCTGCTCGCGCAGGTGGTTGAGCGACTCGATGTCGCGCAGCTCGTCGGCGGAGGTGAAGGGGAAGTTCGCCATCCCCAGCTCCTCGCCCTGGTAGACGTACGGCGTCCCGCGGTGCAGGTGCAGCAGCGTGGCCAGGCAGGTCGCCGACCGCACGCGGTGCTCGCCGTCGTCGCCCCAGCGCGAGACGATCCGCGGCTGGTCGTGGTTGTTCCAGTAGAGGCTGTTCCAGCCGGTGCTGGCCAGGCCCGCCTGCCAGCGCCCGAAGCTCGCCTTCAGGGCCCGCAGGTCGAACGGCATCCGCTGCCACTTGCTGCCTGCCTGGTCCAGCCCCACGTGCTCGAACTGGAAGACCATGTCGACCTCGCGGCGGGCCGGGTCGGTGAACAGGGCGGCGTCCTCGACGGTGACCCCGGGCATCTCCCCGACGGTGAGGAGCGCCTCGGGTCGCCCGGCGAAGACCTGCTCGTGCATCTCGGCGAGGAACTCGTGGATCCGCGGGCCCGAGACGTAGGACGCCGAGCCGTCGCCGAGCGCAGCGCCGGACGAGGGGCCCTCCAGCACCGGCCCGTCGGCCAGCGCGCCCTCGAGGTCGACGTCCTTGGAGATGAAGTTGATGACGTCCATGCGGAAGCCGTCGACCCCGCGGTCGAGCCACCACCGCATCATCGCGTAGACCGCGTGCCGGACCTCGGGGTTCTCCCAGTTGAGGTCGGGCTGCTTGCGGGAGAACAGGTGCAGGTAGTACTCGCCGCTGGCCTCGTCGAGCTCCCAGGTGGGGCCGGAGAAGAACGAGCGCCAGTTCGTCGGCTCGGCGCCCGGCGCACCGGCCTCCATCCCCTCGCGCGGCCCGCGCCACCAGTACCAGTCGCGCTTGGGCGAGTCCTTGCTCGAGCGGGACTCCACGAACCACGGGTGCTCGTCGCTCGTGTGGTTGACCACGAGGTCCATGACGAGCTTCATGCCGCGGGCGTGCAGCGCCTCGATGAGCTCGTCGAGGTCGGCCAGGGTGCCCAGGCTCGGGTCGACGTCGGTGTAGTCGCTGATGTCGTAGCCGGCGTCGTCCTGCGGGGAGCGGTAGACCGGGGAGAGCCACACGACGTCCACGCCGAGGTCGACGAGGTGGTCGAGCCTGCTCGTGATGCCGCGCAGGTCGCCGACGCCGTCGCCGTTCGAGTCCGCGAACGAGCGCGGCCACACCTGGTAGACGACCGCGCGCGTCCACCAGGGAGCCCCCTCGTGTCCGGACGCCGGGTGGGCCTGCCTCGCTGTGGTCACCGGCGCCACGCTATGCCGCGGTGTGGACGGCGGCGCCTCGGGTAGGTGACCGGCATGAGCGAGGACACCAACCGCCAGGCGGCGCAGGCCGCGGCCGACAGCGACCAGGGCGTCGAGGCCCCGGGCAGCGCGTCGGCGCCCACCCCGCCGAACCAGGGCGAGGACGGCGACGACCGCGCGGGCGGCGCGATGGGCAGCGCCGAGAACGTCACGAGCTGAACGGCTCCTGACGATGCCGGGCATCACGGTCTCGGCCGCCTACGGGGCCGGCGGCAGCGCCGTCGCACCGCAGGTCGCCGAGCGACTGGGCTGGTCGTTCGTCGACCGCGCGATCACCTCCACCGTGGCCGAGCGCCTGCACCTGCCGGCGCAGGACGTGGAGGCCGGCGGGCCGCCACCGCCCTCGGGCTGGGGCAGGTTCCTGCTGAGCCTGGCCCCGCTGGCGGAGCCGCAGCTCGGCGCCTTCCTGGAGGGCGGCGAGGAGCCCGAGATCCGCCGCGGCATGGAGGCCGAGCTGCGCGCCGCCGTCCGCAGCGGCGGCGCCGTCGTGCTCGGCCGGGCCGGGGCGTGCGCGCTGCTGACCGAGCCCGACGTCCTGCGGGTGCGGCTCTACGGCCCGGCTGAGGCGCGGGTGGCGCAGGCCGCCCGGATCGAGGGCACCGACGAGCCCACCGCCCGGCGGCGCCTGGCGCAGGTGGACCCCGCGCGCGACGCCTACGTCCGCCGGCTCTACGGCCGCAGCGCCGACGACCCGACGCTCTACCACCTCCAGCTCGACACCACGGTGCTGCCGCTCGAGGCGTGCGCCGACCTCGTCCTCGCGGCGTGGAGCGCCCTTCAGGCCGGGGAGCTCGACCGCTCCTCGCGGCTGCGGGAGAGGTAGACGACGGCGAGGCCGCAGACCGCGCCGATCACCGTCTCCACCGCCCGCGCCTGCAGCAGCTCGTCGGGGTCCACCCGGTGGGCGAGCTGGCTCATGAGCAGCGCCAGCGGCGTGATGAACAGCAGCGCCACGGAGTAGTTGCGGCCGATGAACAGCTCGGCGAGGAACTGGAACGCGATGACGAGCGCCACGACGTGCCACTGCCGCAGGGGCAGCGAGAGCACGAACGCCGTGACGCCGACCCCGGCCAGGGTGCCGACCATGCGGTGCACGCCGCGCTGCAGGCGCGCGCTGAGGTCCGGCGCCGCGATCGGCGCGGCGGCCGCGACCATGGCCCAGTAGGCGTGGGAGAGGCCGCTGGCCATCCCCAGCGCTCCGGCCGCCGCCGTCGCGACGAGGAACCGCGCGCCGTGCGCCCACAGCTGGCCGGCGGTGAGGCCGTGGTGGGCGGGCACGGCGGCCACCGGACCGGTCCGCCCCTCCCCGACGTACTGCCCGGCCCACCCGAGCAGCAGCGAGAACGCCGCCGAGCCGGCCGCCACGAGCGCGGCCTCGCCCACCGGCGCCGCCGCCGGCAGCGACCCGACCGCCCCCACGGTGAAGACGAAGAACAGCGACCCGGCGGGCTTGAGCGTCCAGAACGCCGCGGCGACCGCGCCGAGCCCGGCCACCAGGGCCGTCACCCCCAGCACCGCCGCCTCGGCGGCCCCGGACAGGAGCGCGCCGAGGACGACGCAGGCCACGAGCACCGCCCCGGCCTGCGCCTGGTGGAGCATCCGCGCGCCCAGCGGCTCGTGGCGGGCGTAGATGGAGGTGAAGGCGCCGAACGAGGCGTAGATGGTCAGGTCGACCCGGCCGAGCAGCACGAGCGCCACGAGCGGCACGGCCACCGAGACGGCGATCCGCGTCGCGGGGACGTGGTCGCGCTGCGGGGGGTGCAGGGTGAAGAACTGGCGGACGCTGCTCACCCCGGCATCTTCGCCCCGCCCCCCTCACGCGCCGCTGGCCGCCTGGCGGTCGGCGTTGGCGTGGATGGCGTCGCGCACGTACTGCGCCAGCCCCGGCCTGACGTCGTCGTAGGTCTTCGTGAACCGCGGGTCGGTGACGTAGAGGTCGCCGAGGTGGCGGTGGAACTCGGGCGTGAGGTCGTAGAAGCGCCGGGAGATCTGCTCCCGCGCCGCCTCGGCGGCGTCCATCGCCGCCTCGCTCGTCGCGGGCAGGCCGGCGTCCAGGGCGGCGACGAACGCCGCGGTGACCGCCTCGGACTCCGCCTTCACCTCGACCCAGTCGGCCTTCGTGTACCGGCTGGTGCGGGCCGAGGACTGCGCCCACGCGGCGGTGTCGCCCCAGCGCTCCTGCGCCTCGGCGGCGTAGTCCTCGGAGAAGCCGTCGCCGAACAGCTCCCGCTGCTCGGCCGGCGTCAGCTGCGTGCCGCTCATCTCTGCCTCCAGTGCTCGGTCCAGTGCGGTGACGAGCTCGGCGAGCTCGTCCAGGCGGGCGGTGACCGCGGCGCGCTGGCGCCGCAGGTGCGCGACGACGTCCGCGGCGGGGTCGTCGAGCACGGCGGCGGCCTCCTCGAGGGAGAACCCCAGCCGCCGGTAGACGACGACGTGCTGCAGGCGCGCCACGTCGTCCGGCGCGTACAGCCGGTAGCCGGCGGCGGTGCGCCGGCTCGGCGTCACGAGGCCGATCTCGTCGTAGTGGTGCAGCGTGCGCACCGTCGTGCCGACGAGCGCGGCGAGCTGGCCGACGGTGAGCGCCCGGTCGAGCCCGGGGTCGACGTCGTGCGGTGCGGTCATGACGACGACTGTGCCGCCTCCCGCCGCGTGAGGGGCAAGCCCGCCGGAGGTCCCGGCCCGGGCCTACGGTGAGGAGCGTGGACGACGCCCCTGTCCCCGGGACCCAGCTGCTGTCCGGTCGCGACGTCCCCCTCGGGGGCGTGCGCGGGATGAGCGTGACGCGGTGGCTGCCGCAGCGGGCGCTGCCGATGGTCGGGGCCTGGTGCTTCCTCGACCGGATCGGGCCCGAGCGCGTGGACATGCGGGTGCTGCCCCACCCGCACACGGCGCTGCAGACGGTCACCTGGCCGCTGGTGGGGGAGGTGCGCCACCGCGACAGCCTCGGCACCGACGTCCTCCTGCGCCCCGGCGAGCTCAACCTCATGACGAGCGGGCACGGGATCTCCCACTCCGAGCTGTCGGTGGGTCAGGCACCGCTCCTGCACGCCCTGCAGCTGTGGGTGGCGCTGCCGGCCGGCCTCGCCGACGGCCCGGCGGGCTTCGAGCAGCACCGCGCCCTGCCGGTCCACGAGGTGCCCGGCGCCCGGGCGACGGTGATCGTCGGTGCGGTGGACGGCGCGCGCTCGCCGGCGGCGGTGCACACGCCCCTGCTCGGCGCGGACGTCGTCGTGGACGCCGGCGCGCAGGTGGTCCTGCCGCTGCGGGAGGACTTCGAGCACGCCGTCCTGCTCCTGGAGGGCGGCGCCCGCGCGGACGGCGTCGACCTGCGCGCCGACCTGCTCTTCCTCCCCGCCGGCCGCGCCGAGCTCCCGCTGGCGTCCGCCGACGGGGCCCGGCTCCTGCTGCTCGGCGGGGAGCCCTTCGGCGAGGACCTCGTCATGTGGTGGAACTTCGTCGGCCGCAGCCACGAGGACGTCGTCCGCGCCCGCCAGGACTGGGAGGCCCGCGGTCAGACCCGCTTCGGCACCGTGCCCGGCCACGGCGCCCAGCGCATCCCCGCCCCGCCGCTGCCGGACGTGCGGCTGACCCCGCGGCGCCGCCGGGCGAGCGCCCCACCGCCCTCGGCCCTGCCCGAGGCGCCGGCGATGAGCTGAGCGCCGGCGTCCCTCACTGGTAGGAGACGAAGGCCGGCGACGGCTGCACGGCCGCGGTCTGCTCCGGCGTGAGCATCGGGTCGTCCTGGCGGTAGAAGTTCTTCCACCCCCACGCCACGCCGGGCGGGGCGTCGGCGAGCAGCGCCTGCCACGTGCCCTGCTTGAGGTCGGGGCTGCCGTGGCCGTCGGCGTGCAGGACGACGGCCAGCTCGTCGTGGCCGGTGTCCAGCCGCTCCCGGCCGACGATCATGGACCGGCGGAACTGGTGCACGAGGAAGACCTTCTGCGGCAGCTCGCCCTCGCGCGTCAGCTCCGCGAGCCAGCCGGCCACGCGGTTGACCTCCTCGACGTCCATCGAGCCGATCTGCTCCAGGGGCCGCTGGTCGTCGCGCAGCCGCCACTCCGGGTCCAGCGCCAGGCCGACGTGCGGGCGCTGCAGCAGCTCGGTGTACCGGCGGGCCTGGTCCAGGCAGTCCGCCCGCCCGCACTGCAGGTCGAGCACGACGGCGACCCCGGCCGCCTCGGCGGCGTCGACCCACGGGCGCAGCCGCTCCAGCGACGCCTCGCTGGAGTAGTCCCCGTCGGCGCCGGGGGCCGACGAGGCGACCGTGGCGATGACCTCCATCGCGGGGACGGCGGGCAGCCCGCCGAGCCCGTCGTACTGCGCGGCGACCTCCTGCACCCGCGCGACGGCGGCGTCGGCGTCCTGCTGGCCGAGCGCGCCCAGCGCGGCGCTGCCGGGGTGGCCGTACAGCGCGACCAGCCGCCGCCCGGCGAGGGGCAGCTGGCCTCCGCCGGGCACCTGCACGCCGGTGCGCGCGGTGGCCAGGCGCGCGGTGAGCAGCTCAGCGGAGCCGAAGGCGTCGCCCAGGGCGACCACGTGCGACGGCGGGTCCTCGGCGAGGTCGGTGACCAGGGCGGCGTCGGCGCGCGGGTCGCCGCCGGGGAGCACGCGCACCTGCGCCCCGGCGGCCCGCGCGGTCGCCGCGGCGGCGGCCTGGGCCGGATCACCGGTGCTCAGCACCAGGGTCCCCGACGCCGGGCCCGTGGCCGCGGGGGAGGGGTCGTCGGCGGCCTCGTCCTCGGCCTCGTCCTCGGCGGGCAGGGCGCTCGTGCGCGGCTCGCCGGAGGAGTACCGCTCCCGCGCCCACGCCGCCGCCCCGTCCCCGACGGTGCTCACCTGCTCGGCGCCGAGCCGCTCCACCTCGGCGGCCGCGGCGTCCCCGGCCACGAGCACC
This sequence comes from Quadrisphaera sp. DVD1, assembly GCF_058932755.1. NCBI lineage: Bacteria > Bacillati > Actinomycetota > Actinomycetes > Kineosporiales > Kineosporiaceae > Quadrisphaera > Quadrisphaera sp. DVD1. The sequence continues at coordinate 727 of NZ_JBZYWI010000102.1, read as the reverse complement.
GGGACGCCGCGCTCGCGGCCGGCGTCGGCGGCCCGCGCGAGCGCGGCGGCGTCCGAGGGGGCCGCCACGACGACCTCGGGGCTGGTGGCGAGGAGCAGCTCGCTCGTCGCCGCCGCCAGCTGCCCGCCGTCCGCGCCGGGCAGCAGCACCACCGCCCGCGGCGGCTGCTGCGGGCGGACCGGCGACGCGGAGGGGCCGGTGCAGGCGCTGGCTGCGGCCACCAGGGCGAGGCAGGCCGCGGCGGCGCGCAGCGAGGAGGGTCGGACGACGCACCTCCTCCAGCTGAGCGGCGCTACCACGCTAGCCGCGCCGGGCCGCCGGGGCGCTCCGGCGAGGCCGGGACCGCCCGCGGGATGCCTTCGCCGCTCCGCGGTGTTGTCCCTTCCAGGAGCGCGCGGGGTTGAGCGCGCCCGGGCCCGGGTACGTCTGCCGCTGTGCCGGTGCGGGCGTGCCGGCCAGGACGTGCCCGTGGACGCGCTGGTCCGCTGCGGCGCGCCGGCGGCGAGGTCCGTGGACGTCCGACGACGAGGGTGAGCAGGTCGATGACAGCAGGGCCGACGCTGGGTCGGCGGCGCAGGCACGCCCAGAGGGCGAGCGCCGCCTCCTCCCCGGTGGTGACCCCTGCTGCGGCGACCCCCGCTGCGGCGACCCCCGCTGCGGCGATCCCCGTCGAGGCGACCGCCTCCCGGCCCGGGGCGGCCGACCCGGCGCCGGTGACCGCCGCCGC
>NZ_JBZYWI010000101.1:0-11413 GCF_058932755.1 Quadrisphaera sp. DVD1 | reverse complement strand
AGCGGCACCCGTCACCGCGAGGGAGCCGTTCAGCGCCCCCGCCAACGCGACGCGCTCTGCAGCCTTCTCCCGACGCGTCCCGGTCTCGGCGACCAGCCAGTCCGCGGTCGACACGGCACCGATCCCCGCGGCGACGCGGCGGGCATCGGCGTCGGCCAGCAGCCGCAACCGCGCCGCTTCCAGCCGCGCCGCCTGGCGCTCCAGCTCCACGACCGCGCCCCGCACGTCGGCGTCCGAGCACTGCCACCACGACGCCGACAGCACCCCGGAGACGGCGCCCGCCAGCGCGGGGACGACGTCGCCGCAGGCCACCTCCACGACCCCCACGCTAGAGCCCACCACCGACAGTCCGAAGACCGAAACCGACTTCTGACCTGCACCGATGGGTGGCGGGATCCCATGATCACGGGGGGTGGGGGCGCGTCAGGCGGCCTGGCGGGCGTCCTCGCGGACGGGCGCGGCGGGCTGGGGCGCCAGCGCCAGGCGAGGGGCGTTGCGGTGCTGGTGGCTGGTCATGAACCGCCGCTCGACGAGCCGGTGGAACCCGTAGGAGACCACCAGCGACACCGGCACCCACACGAGCAGCTCCAGGGCGAAGCGCTGCCCGGTGCTGAGGTCGGCGTCCAGCGCGAGCAGGTTGCCGAAGTTGATCACCGGCGAGTGCACGAGGTAGAGGCTGTAGGACCACAGCCCCAGCCACACGAGCGGCCGGGACTCCAGGACGGCGTGCACGGCGCTGGGGCGCTCCTGCGCCGAGCGCTGCGCCATCCACACGAGCAGCATCGCCACGACGACGCCGAGGACGACCTCGGTCAGCCACGCCTCGCGGCGCACGTCGTCCGTCCAGACGAGGAAGACGGCGGCGGTCGCGAGCGCGGCGGTCGCCGTGGCCGGCCCGAGCCAGCGGTGCTGGCGTCCGCGCGTCACCACGACGGCGGCGGCCATGCCGAGGGCGAAGTCGGCCAGGAACCACGGGTGGGCGTCGTCGAGGCCGGGCAGCGCCCAGTGCAGCCCCCAGCCGACCGCGAGCGCCACCCCGATCCCGCCCAGCGGCCCGAGCCGGCGCCACACGGGCAGGAGGAGCAGGGGCAGGAGGAGGTAGATGTGCCACTCGGTGCCCACCGACCACGCGGGCCCGTTGATCTGCAGCCGCCAGTCGGGGTCCAGGTGGTGGACGACGAGCAGGTGCGAGAGCAGCCCGCCGCCGGTCACGGGGATCCGGCTGTCCCACGCGGTGCCGCGCTCGGTGCCCATGAACGGGACGACGGCGATGACGAGCAGGCCCAGCACCAGGGAGGCGTAGTAGGGCGGCAGCAGGCGCCGCGCGCGCCGCCTGAGGTAGGCGAGCGCCCCGCCGCGCAGCTCCAGCCGCGGGCTGCGCGCGACGGGCAGCATGAGCACGAAGCCGGACAGGACGATGAACACCGGCACGGCGAACTGGCCGAGGTTGATGCGCTCGAGCAGCTCCGGCAGGTCGCGCTCGGCGCTGCCGGAGGTGCCCGAGGCCGTGTAGGCGTGGTTGAGGAGGACGGCGAGCGCGGCCAGCGCCCGCAGACCGTCAGCGAAGAGCACCCGCACCCACCTGCACCGTCGTCGTCAGCATCGTCGAAGACCCTAGGTCGCGAGCAGACGCGCCGCTCGTCGGCGGTCACGCTGAGCGACGGGTGGTCAGGACCGAGGGGCGGGGCGCTCCAGCGGCGGGACGACGCCCGGGTGGTCCGGCTCGTCGACCCGCTCGGGGGGCAGCGGGTGCCGTCGTCGCCAGCTGCGCTCGGCCAGGCCGACGACCTGCGTCACCGCGGTGATGAGTAGGGCGAAGGCGATCGCGCGCACCCAGCCCTCGCGGAAGAGCAGCCAGTGCAGCGGCACCATCACGGCGATGCCGACCAGGGCGCCGCCCACCGGGGACCTCATCACCCGGCGCAGCGGGCCCACCTCTACCTCGCTCACGGCCGGAGCCTGCCAGCAGGCCGACCCGCGGACGATCGCGCGTCGGCGAACGGGGGGCGGCGAGGTCCCATGATCACGGTGGGTGGCCGGGTGGGTGGAGGGAGGGAGCGGGGTGGGGGCGGGGAGCGGGGTGGGAGCAGGATGGGCGCCGTGAAGGCGATCCAGGCCCGGTCGGCGGGCGGTCCCGAGGTGCTGCAGCTCGTCGACGTCGACGACCCCACCCCCGGCCCCGGTGAGGTGCTCGTGCGGGTCGCCGCGGCCGGCGTCAACTTCATCGACACGTACCAGCGCGGCGGCGTCTACCCGATGGACTTCCCCTTCGTCCCGGGCAGCGAGGGCTCGGGCGAGGTCGTCGCGGTCGGGGACGGCGTCACCTCGCTCGCGGCGGGCGCCCGGATCGCCTGGGCCGACGCCCCGGCGTCCTACGCCGAGCTCGTGCGCGTGCGCGCCGAGGTGGCGATGCCCGTGCCCGACGGCGTGGACGACGAGACGGCCGCCGCCGTGCCGCTGCAGGGGATGACCGCGCACTACCTCACGGCGTCGACGTTCCCGGTGGCCGAGAGCCAGGACGTGCTCGTGCACGCGGCGGCCGGCGGCACGGGCGCGCTCGTCACGCAGCTCGCCACCGCCCGCGGCGCCCGGGTGATCGCCACCACCTCGACCCCGGAGAAGGAGGCGCTGGCCCGCGAGGCCGGCGCGGCCGAGGTGATCCGCTACACCGAGCTGGCCGACCTCACCCGCGACCTGCCGGCCGCCGTCCGCGACCTCACCGGCGGGGCCGGCGTGCACGTGGTCTACGACGGCGTCGGCAAGGACACCTTCGAGGCCTCGCTGGCCTCGCTGCGGGTGCGCGGGATGCTCGTGCTCTTCGGCGCCTCCTCCGGGCAGGTGCCGCCGTTCGACCTGCAGCGGCTGAACCGCGCGGGCTCCCTGTACGTCACGCGCCCCACGCTCGGCTCCTACACCGCGGACGCCGAGGAGCGCCGCTGGCGGGCGGGCGAGGTCTTCGACGCCGTCCGCTCCGGTGCGCTGCGCGTGCGGGTCGACCACCGCTACCCCCTGGCGGACGCCGCCCGCGCGCACACCGACCTGGAGGCGCGGCGCACCACCGGCAAGCTCCTCCTGCTCCCCCGCGGCTGACCGCGCTGGGCCCGCCGGGGGATCATCGCGCCCCCGGGGGTGTGCCTCCAGGCCGGGGGGGTACTACGACGAGGTGACCTCCGACGCACCGGCGGGCCCGGCGTCGCTGGACCGGCTCCCCCTCCCTCCCGACCCGGCCTCAGCGGGGGCGGCGCGTCGGTTCGTGCGCGAGCTCCTGGCCCGGACCGGGCCCTACCCCGCCGGACTGCTGGAGTCTGCGCTCGTCGTCGCCTCCGAGCTGGTCACCAACGCCGTGCGCCACGCGGCCGGTGCGCCGCTGACGATCGTGGTCCGCACCTCGCCGAGCCAGATCTCCATCGGGGTCGAGGACACCAGCACCGACGAGCCCTCCGTGGTCGAGGCCTACGACGGCGGCGGCCGCGGGATGGTCGTCGTGGAGGCGATGAGCAGCCGCTGGTCGGTGCAGCAGCGGCCCGACGGCAAGGTCGTCTGGGCGGTGTTCGACCTCACCGACGCCGCCTGAGCCCGGCGGCCGGCGTCCTCAGGTCGCCGGCGGCGCGGCGTGGGCGCGCAGGACGCACGAGCCCCCGGTGAGGGACTCCCACGGCCCCGGGTGGAGGAGCACCGACGCCGAGCCGGGCGCCGCCCCGGCGCGCACGCGGGCGAGGGCCGCGCCGTCGGACCCGGGCCCGGCCAGCGCTGCGGCCGCCGCCGAGACGGCCGGCTCGTGGGCGACGACGAGCACGGAGCCCGCCTCGGCCGGCAGTTCCGCGAGCACGTGCACCAGGGCCGTCGCCGACGCCTCGTAGAGCGCCGGCTCCTCGCGCACGGTGCCGGGGTGGAGCACCTCGGCGAGCTCGGCCCAGGTCTGCGCCGTCCGCTGCGCCGGGGAGACCAGCACGAGGTCGGGGTGCCCGGCGCCGCTGGCGCTCAGCCACTCCGCCGCCGCCCGCGCCTGGGCCCGCCCCCGCGCCGTCAGCGGGCGCGCCAGGTCGGCGTGCGGCTCCGGCCCGGGAACGGCCGTGGAGACCGGAGGGGCCGCCTCGGCGTGCCGGAGCAGCACCAGGGTCAGCCCTGGCGCCACCCCGGACGCCGGGCGGCCGTCGTCCACCTCGACCTCAGGTGGAGGGTCAGGAACCGACGGCGTGCACGCCGCCGTCCACGTGGACGATCTCCCCGGTGGTCTTGGGGAACCAGTCCGAGAGCAGCGCCACGACGGCCTGCGCCGGGGGCACCGGGTCCTTGACGTCCCAGGCGAGCGGAGCGCGCTCGTCCCAGGTGGACTCGAAGGTCTCGAAGCCCGGGATCGCCTTGGCGGCGGTGGTGCGCACCGGGCCGGCCGCGACGAGGTTGGAGCGGATGCCCTGCGGCCCCAGCTCGCGGGCCAGGTAGCGGTTGACCGACTCGAACGCGGCCTTGGCCACGCCCATCCAGCCGTAGACCGGCCACGCCAGGGAGGCGTCGAAGGTCAGGCCGACGATGCTCGCGCCGGGCTGCAGCAGCGGCTTGGCGGCGACGGCCAGCGCCTGCAGCGAGTACGCCGAGACCTGCATCGCGGTCGCGACGTCCTCCCACTGGGCGGTGAGGAAGTTGTCGCCCATCGTCGACTGCGGGGCGAAGCCGATGGAGTGCACGACGCCGTCGAGGCCGTCCACGTACTCGCCGACCGCACCGGCCAGGGCGGCGAGGTCCTCGGCGCTGGAGACGTCGAGCTGGACCACCGGCGCCGGTGCCGGCAGCCGCCGGGAGATCACCTCGGTGATCCGCATCTGCCGGCCGAAGGAGGACAGCACCACGGTGGCCCCCTGCTCCTGCGCCAGGCGGGCGACGTGGAACGCCATGGAGGAGTCCGTCAGCACCCCCGTGACCAGCAGCCGCTTGCCCTCGAGAAGACCCATCAGTGCCCCATCCCCAATCCACCGTCGACCGGGACGACCGCCCCGGTGATGTACCCCGCCTCCGGCCCGGCCAGGAAGCGGACCACCTGGGCCACCTCCTGGGGCGATCCGAACCGCCCCGCCGGGATGGACGCCTTGTAGGCCGCCTGCTGCGCGTCGGGCAGCGCGGCGGTCATGTCGGTCTCGATGAAGCCCGGCGCCACGACGTTCGCGGTGATGCCGCGCCCACCGACCTCGCGGGTCAGGGAGCGGGCGAGCCCGACGAGCCCGGACTTGCTCGCCGCGTAGCCGACCTGGCCCGGGGAGCCGTAGAGGCCCACGACGCTGGAGATCAGCACCACGCGGCCGCGGCGGAGGCGGACCATGCCCTTGGCCGCCCGGCGCACGCACCGGAAGGCGCCGGTGAGGTTGGTGTCGAGCACCGCCTCGAAGTCCTCGTCCTTCATCCGCAGCACGAGCTGGTCGTTGGTCACCCCGGCGTTGGCCACGAGCACCTCGACCGGGCCGTGCGCCGCCTCGGCGGCGGCGAAGGCGGCGTCCACGCTCGCGGAGTCCGTGACGTCGCAGGCCACGGCCAGCGCGCCGTCCGGGACGCCGGCCTGGTCACCGGAGCGCGACGTGGCCACGACGCGGTCGCCGCCGGCGACGAGCGCCTCGACGATCGCGCGGCCGATGCCGCGGTTGCCGCCCGTCACGAGCACGCTGCGCCCGCCCGTTCCCGCGTCCGTCACAGGTGCTCCTCCCGACCCGGCCGACCCCGGCCGCCCTCGCTCCCGGCCCCGACGACCGACCCGGAACGCTACCGACTCCCTCCCGGTAGCGTGGCACGCCGTGCGCGCCGTCCAGATCACCGAGTTCGGTGGACCCGAGGTCCTGACCCTCGCCGAGCTGCCCGAGCCCGTTCCCTCGCCCGGCCAGGTGCTGCTCTCCGTGAGCTCGGCGGGGGTCAACTTCGCCGACTCCCTGCAGGCCGCGGACGCCTACCTGGCGCCGCAGGAGCTGCCCCTGGTGCCCGGCTCCGAGGTCGTGGGCACCACCCCCGACGGACGCCGGGTGGTCGCCCTGACCGGCACCGGCGGGTACGCCGAGCGGGCCGTGGCGCACGCCGGCGCGGTCTTCGACCTGCCCGACGGCGTCGACGACGGGCAGGCCCTGGCCCTGGTGCTGCAGGGCACCACCGCCTGGCACCTCCTGCGCACGAGCACGCACCTGGCCGCCGGCGAGAGCGTCGTCGTGCAGGCCGGCGCCGGCGGCGTGGGCAGCCTCGCCGTGCAGCTGGCGAAGCTGTGGGGCGCCGGGCGCGTCATCGCCACCGCCTCCACGCCGGCCAAGCGCGCGCTGGCGACCGACCTGGGCGCCGACGCCGCCGTCGACCTGACCGGCCTGGACGCCGACGGCGTGGCCGCCGCGCTGCGCGAGGCCAACGGGGGCCGCGGCGTCGACGTGGTGCTGGAGATGACCGGCGGCGCCGCCTTCGACGGCTCCCTCGCGGCGCTGGCGCCGTTCGGGCGCCTCGTGACCTTCGGCGCCGCCTCGTCCCGGCCGGGCTCCCCGGTCGACCCCTCGGCGCTGCTGACCCGCTCCGCGTCGGTCAGCGGGTTCTGGCTGGCGCAGCTGCTCGGGCGCCCGCACGCCCTCGACGTGGCCGTGGAGGAGCTGCTGTCCCTCACCCGCGCCGGCGCCCTGCGCCCGGTGGTCGGCGGGCGCTACCCGCTGGCCGAGGCGGCCCGGGCCCACGAGGACCTGCGCGCGCGGCGCAGCACCGGGAAGCTCGTGCTCGACGTCACCGCGTGACGTCGCGGGGTGACGTCGCGGAGTGACGTCGCGGGGTGACGCACCTCTCCTCCGGGGGAGGCGCGCTCCTGCCTGCGCAGACGTACCGTTGACGGGTGGCACGCAAGCCCGACAGCACCTCCTCCGACGAGGTCTACTCGATCACCGCCGCCCGTCGTCCGCACCAGGACGACCTGGACTCGCGGATGGTCAAGTACCTGGTCTCCATGAGCATCCGCACGCTCTGCTTCGTCCTCGTCCTCGTCACCCCCAGCCCGTGGCGCTGGTTCTTCGCGGTCGGGGCGATCGTCCTGCCCTACGTCGCGGTGATCATCGCCAACGCCGGCGGCGAGCGCCGCGGCCCGGCCCCGCAGCCCGTCGTCCAGCCCCCGGCACCGCAGGCCCCGGTGCGCCTGGCCCTCGGGGAGGCCACCGTCATCGTCCAGCAGCCGGCGTCCGCGCCGACCTCCGCGCCGACCTCCGCGCCGGCGTCCGGGCCACGGCCCGCGAGCGCTCCCCTGGCCCCCCACGGGCCCGCCCCGGCGGGCGCCCACCCCGCGCACCCTCGGTGAGGCCGTCCCCACGGTGAGGCACGCGGTGCGTCCGCGCGGTGGCACCTGGGCCGCGACCGTCGCCCGCGGGGCGGCTGCCGGGCATCCTGGGCCCGCCTGGTCCGTCCCCCCCGTCGGACCGAGCACCCGGACGCCGGGCGGCTCCCCCGCCGCCCGGCGTCCACCTCCGCGCCACCGCGAGTCCACCCGGCGGCCGCTCGGGGGTATCGCGCCCTGCCCGGGAGAGGCAGAATGGCTCCATGCCGGTCGAGCGTCACGAGCCCCCGTACGACTCCGCCTGCAGCGCTCGTGGCTGCCGATCCCGCGCCACCTGGGCGCTGCGCTGGAACAACCCCCGGCTGCACACCGAGGAGCGGCGCAAGACCTGGCTCGCGTGCGACCCGCACCTCGCGGGGCTGAGCGAGCACCTCGACGTCCGCGGCTTCCTGCGCGAGACCGAGGCCCTCGGCAGCCCCGACCTGCTCGCCCAGCACCAGGCCAGCTGAGCCCCCTCCCCCGCCGCGGGCGCGGCGGGGCGGGCCTACCGTCGTAGCGTGCTCCGCCTCCTGCTGCAGCCGCGCTGGCTGCGCGCCGCCGCCCTCACGGCCGTGGTCTCGGTCGTCTGCTGCCTCCTCGGGGTCTGGCAGTGGCACCGCCGCGAGGGCAAGCTCGAGCGCATCGCCCTGATCACCGCCAACTACGACCGCGACCCCGTGCCGCTGGCGGAGCTGCTCCCGGACGCCGGGGCGCCGCTCCCGGCGGGCCGCGAGTGGACGCCGGTGAGCGCGCGCGGCACCTACGCCGCCGACGAGGCCGTGCTCGTGCGCAACCGGCCCCGCAACGGCTCCTACGGCTACCTCGTGCTCGTGCCGCTGCGCCTGGACGGCGGGGGCACCGTGCTCGTCGACCGCGGCTGGATCCCCAGCGGCGCCACCGGCGAGGCCCCCGGGGCGGTGCCCGACCCGCCCGCCGGCGCGGTGGCCGTCACGGGCCGGCTGCGCCCCAGCGAGCCGGCGGACGAGCGCGACGCCCCGGCGGGCCAGGTGCAGACGATCGACCTGGACGGCGCCGTGGCCACCGCCCTGCGCGCCTCGGGCCCGGCCGGCGCCGCGGACGCCGAGGCCCTGCGGACCGGCGCGTACGTCTCGGTGGTCGCCGAGGACCCGGCGCCCGCGCAGGAGCTCGTGACGGCCCCGAAGCCGGACCTCGACGAGGGACCGCACCTCGGCTACACGCTGCAGTGGTTCGTCTTCGCCGCCGGGGCCTGGGTCTTCTTCGGCGTCCAGCTGCGGCGCACCGCCCGCGACGAGGCCGAGGACGCCGTCCTCGCCCCGGCCGCCGCACCCGCGGTCCCGCCGCGCCGGCGCCGCGCCCCCTCCGACGAGGAGACCGAGGACGCCCTGCTCGACGCCCGGGACGGCTCACGGTCGTGACGGCGCACGGCCCTGACAGCGCGCCGGGAGCGGTTTCCCGAACGCCCCTCGGCGCCCGGCCGCCGTCCGTACGCTCGGCGGCATGGACTACCCCGTGATGTGCCCCGCCTGCGGCGAGGGCGGCCGGTTCCGGGTCGACGCCGGGTCGGGCGGCGTGCCGCTGTGGGTCTGCCCCGAGGGGCACGGCACCATCCGCCGGGCCGGCTCGCTCCCCCGACCGCGCCGCAGCCCGGCTGCGGAGGGCGTCGCGCCGACGCCCGCCGGCGCGCTCCGCGCCTGACCGCCCCGCGGGGGCCTGGACGCGCGGCGTCCCGGCGCGCGACGATCCGGGCATGAGCGCGGAGCAGGACCAGCCGTCGACGGACGGGCTCGCGGACGGCCTCGCGGAAGGGCTCGCGGACGACGCCGACGAGGGCGCCGCCCGCCAGCGCTGGAGCCACCTGCCCGAGCGCGTGCGCCCCGAGGACGCCGTGGGCACCCAGCCCGTCCCTCGCGCTCCTGAGGAGGTCCCGGACGCCGGGCTCGCTCGCGAGCAGCACCTCTGGGGCGCCGGCTGAGCCTCAGCCCTCGGACGCGCGGGTGAAGCGCCCGCTCCACTCGCGCAGGAGCTCGCGCAGCGCGGGCGGCTCCACCTCGCTGACCTCGGCCCCCGCCGTGCCGAGCGCCAGGGCGGCCCAGTCGAGGGTGTCGGTGCGCATCCGCAGGCGGCACTGGCCGTCGCCGAGGTCCTCCACGTCGGCCCAGCGGCCGAGGCGGGCGCGGACGGCGTCCGCGGGAGCGGCCAGCACCGCGGAGACGCGGTGGTCGCTGGGCTGCTCCTCGATGCCGCGCCGCACGAACGCGGCGGCGTCCGGGGCCGGCAGGGTGCGCGGGCGGAACCGCGTGCGGTCCGGGACCAGCGCACCGACCCGGTCGAGGCGGAAGGAGCGCCAGTCGCTGCGGGTGAGGTCGTAGGCGACGAGGTACCAGCGGCGTCCCAGGGGGACGAGCCGGTGCGGCTCGATCCTCCGCTCGCTGCTGCGCCCGTCGGCAGCGGTGTAGGAGAGCGCGAGGCGCTCGTCGTCGCGGCACGCCAGGGCCGCGGTGGTCAGCACCGCCGGGTCGACGTCGGCGTCGGCGCCGTCCCAGCGCGCCGGGACGGTCATGGAGCGCAGGGCGTCCACGCGGCGGCGCAGCCGCGGCGGCATGACCTGCACGACCTTCGCCAGGGCGCGCACCGACGACTCCGCCGTCCCGGCGACCGCGCTGGAGGCCGCCGCGTGCAGGCCGACGGCCAGCGCGACGGCCTCCTCGTCGTCGAGCACGAGCGGCGGGAGGACGGCGCCGGGCGCCAGCTGGTACCCGCCGTCGGTGCCGCGCTGCGCCTGCACCGGGTAGCCCAGCTCGCGCAGCCGCTCGACGTCGCGGCGCAGCGTGCGCGGCGAGACGCCGAGGCGGTCGGCGAGGGCCGGCCCCGCCCACGACCGCTGCGCCTGGAGCAGCGAGAGCAGGCGCAGCGTCCGGCTGCTGGTGCTGGCCACGCCCCCATCCTCCTCCCGCAGCGGCCAGGAAGTGGCCGCAAGCCCCCCTAGCGTCGTGAGCACCGGAACGACCACGACGGAAGGCGGACCCATGACCACCACCGACACGACCGACACCACCCCGAGCGCCCCGAGCGCCCCGAGCGCCCGCGTGCCGGACGGCGAGCGCTCCGACCTGCTGGAGACCCTCGCCGCCCACCGGTACTTCCTGCGCTACACGGTGCGCGACCTCACCGAGGAGCAGGCGCGCCGACGCACCACCGTGAGCGAGCTGACCCTCGGCGGGCTGGTCAAGCACGTCGCCGCCATGGAGGCCCAGTGGGTGGACTTCATCGAGCGCGGCCCCGCGGCGATGGCCGCGGGACCAGGCGACGAGGTGGAGTACGCGGGCGGGTTCCAGCTCGCCGACCGCGAGACCCTCGCCGACGTCCTGGCGCGCTACGACGCCGTCGCGGCGCGCACCGACGCCCTCGTGCGCTCCTGGCCCGACCTCGACGCCGCGCACCCGCTGCCCCCGGCCCCGTGGTTCGAGCCGGGCGCCACCCGCTCGGCCCGCCGCGTGCTCCTGCACCTCGTCGCCGAGACCGCGCAGCACGCCGGCCACGCCGACATCCTCCGCGAGGCCCTCGACGGCGCGAAGACCATGGGCTGAGCGTCAGGAGCGCTCGACCGCCAGCACCATCCCGGCCGCTCGGAGCCGGTCGGCGAGCGCGGCGCCCATCGCCGTCGCCGGCGTGAGGACGCCGGCCCGCGGCGGCAGGCGGTCGCGGTCCAGGGCCAGGCACAGCGCGCTCTGGCCGAGCATCACGGCGGTGGCGGTGTAGCCGGGGTCCCCGGTGGCCGCCACCGTCGCGGTGTAGCGGGCGCCGGACTCCGTCTCGGCCACGACCTCGATCCGGAAGCGGCCCTCGCGCCGCGCCCGCTCGCTCGGCCCCTCCCCCGGCCCCGGCAGCAGGCGGTCGAGCAGGGCCCGTCCCGGCGGGAGGGCGGAGGCGGCCAGCGCGCACCGGCGCCAGCGGTCCGGTGCCGCACGCCACCACCTCGCGGTAGCGGAAGCCGCGGCCGTAGGCCCAGCCCTGCAGCGCGCTGCTGCGGCGCACGACCCGGGTGTTGAACGAGGCCATGGCGAACGGCGCCGTCCAGGTGCCGAGCCCGGGCTCGCGGCGCACCCCGCGCGGGCTGCGCTC
>NZ_JBZYWI010000100.1:0-11437 GCF_058932755.1 Quadrisphaera sp. DVD1 | reverse complement strand
GGCCAGCGGCTCCGTCGTCGCCGCGCTCACTCCAGGCCCGCCTCGTGGACGTCCTTGACCAGCGCCCGCGCGCGGTCGGGGTCGGTCTCGCCAACGCCGTAGCTCGGGCAGTCGCCCGCCACGGGGCACGCGCCGCAGGCCGGGCGGCGCGCGTGGCAGGTCCGCCGGCCATGGAAGATCATCCGGTGCGACAGGGGCGTCCAGTCCCGCGGCGGGAACAGCGCCGCCAGGTCGGTCTCGACCTGCACCGGGTCGGTGCTCTCGGTCCACCCGAAGCGGCGGGAGAGCCGGCCCACGTGCGTGTCCACGGTGATCCCGGGCAGCCCGAACGCGTCGCCGCGCACGACGTTGGCGGTCTTGCGCCCGACCCCAGGCAGGGTGACGAGGTCCTCCAGGCGCCGGGGCACCTGCCCGCCGAAGTCGCTGACCAGCCGGGCCGCCAGCGCCTGCACCGACGCGGCCTTGGCCCGGAAGAAGCCGGTCGGGCGGATGACCTCCTCGAGGTCGGCGCGGTCGGCGGCGGCCAGGGCGACCGGGTCGGGGTAGCGGGCGAACAGCGCCGGGGTGACGGAGTTGACCCGGACGTCGGTCGTCTGGGCCGACAGGACGGTCGCGACGAGCAGCTCGAACGGGCTGCTGTGCTCCAGCTCGCAGCGGGCGGTGGGGTAGCGGACGGCCAGCGCCCGGTGCATCCGGCGAGCCCGGCGGGTGCGTCCGAGCGGGGTCTCAGCCCCCTGCCGCACCGCCGTCACGGGCCCAGCCTACGGGCGTGCACCGGGCGGGCGAGGGGGCGGCGCACCGGCTCAAGGTCCCGGCCGCGGACGCCGAACCCGTGCTCGTGACCGATCTCGCGAGCCCCGCCTCCACCGACCTGCTCGACCTGTCGCTGGAGCGGCTGCGGGCGCGGCGCGCCGCGCTGGTCGACCAGGCCTCCCGGGCCGCGCGGTGGCGTCGCCTCGCGCAGGCCCGGCTGGTCCTCGACGTGGACGCCGCGGTGCCGGAGGAGGCGAGCGGGCCCACCGCCCGGTGAGGGGTCAGTGGGCGCGCCGGCGCAGCCGGTCGACGTCCACCAGCACCACCGAGCGGGCCTCCAGGCGCAGCCAGCCCCGGGCCCCGAAGTCCGCGAGCGCCTTGTTCACCGTCTCCCGCGAGGCGCCGACGAGCTGGGCGAGCTCCTCCTGGGTGAGGTCGTGCTGCACCCGCAGGCCGTCCTCGGCGGGGCGGCCGAAGCGCTGGGCCAGCTCCAGCAGGGTGCCCGCGACGCGGCCGGGCACGTCGGTGAAGACCATGTCGGCGAGCACCTCGTTCGTGCGCCGCAGCCGCTGGGCGAGGGCGCGCAGCAGGTGCTGGGCCACCTGGGGCCGCCCGGACATCCAGGCGAACAGGCAGTCGTAGTTCACCGCCGCCAGGCGCGTGGGCGAGACCGCGACCGCGGCGGAGGTGCGCGGGCCCGGGTCGAACCAGGACAGCTCGCCGAACATCTCCCCCGGCCCGAGCACCGCGAGCAGGTTCTCCCGCCCGTCCTTGGCGGTGCGCCGCAGCTTGATCTTGCCGGCGTCGATGACGAAGAGCCGGTCGGGCTGGTCCCCCTCGGCGAAGAGCACCTCGCCGCGCTTGAGGCTCACCTCGGTGACCATCGCCATCAGGGCGGCGGCGTCCTCGTCGTCCAGCCCCGCGAACAGCGGGGCGCGCCGCACCACGCGCTCGTCCACGGGGGCAGTCTGCACCATGATCGCGTTCTCGACCTCGCGGCGATCCTCCGCCCCCGCCCTCACCGGGCCCCTCGCGGGCGCTCGACCGGCCGGCGGCTCAGCGCCGGGCCGCGGCCGGGGCGAACCTGCGCAGGCGCAGGCTGTTGGTGACCACGAACACCGACGACAGCGCCATGGCCGCGCCCGCGACCACCGGGTTCAGCAGGCCCGCCGCAGCGAGCGGCAGGGCGGCGACGTTGTAGGCGAAGGCCCAGAACAGGTTGCCCTTGATGATCACCAGGGTGCGCCGCGCGAGGGCGATGGCGTCGGCCGCGGCGCGCAGGTCGCCACGGACGAGGGTGAGGTCGGAGGCGGCGATGGCGACGTCGGAGCCGGTGCCCATGGCCAGGCCGAGGTCGGCCTGGGCCAGGGCGGCGGCGTCGTTGACGCCGTCACCGGCCACGGCCACCACGCGGCCCTGGCCCTGCAGCTCCCGCACCACCGCGGCCTTGCCGGCGGGGAGGACCTCGGCGGTCACGTCGGCCGCGTCGATGCCGACCTGCGCGGCGACGTGGGCGGCGGCGCGGGCGTTGTCGCCGGTGAGCAGCACCGGGCGCAGCCCGAGGCGGCGGAGCTGGGCGATCGCCTCGGCGCTGGTGTCCTTGACGGTGTCGGCCACGACGACGACCCCGCGCACCTGGCCGTCCCAGCCGACCCAGACGGGGCTGTGCCCGCGGCCCTCGGCGGCCTCCGCCGCGGCGACCAGGTCGGCCGGCGCGTGCTGGGCCCACTCGTCGGCGAGCCAGGTGCGGCGTCCGACGACGACGGCGCGTCCCTCGACGACGCCGGAGACGCCTCGGCCCTCGGCGCTGGCGAAGGCCTCCACCGGCGGCAGCGCTCCGGCCGCGTCCCGAGCGGCGGTGGCGACCGCGCGCGCGATGGGGTGCTCGGAGGCGTCCTCGAGGGCCCCGGCCAGGCGCAGGAGCTCGTCGCGCTCGGTGCCGTCGGCGGGGACGACGTCGACCAGGCCCATCCGCCCGGTGGTCACCGTGCCGGTCTTGTCGAGCACGATGGTGTCCACCGCCCGGGTGGACTCGAGCACCTCCGGGCCCCGGATGAGGATGCCCAGCTGGGCGCCGCGGCCGGTGCCGACCATGAGGGCGGTCGGCGTGGCCAGGCCGAGGGCGCACGGGCAGGCGATGATCAGGACGGCGACCGCCGCGGTGAAGGCGGCCTCGGCGCCGGCACCGCGCAGGAGCCAGAACGCCAGCGTGGCCAGCGCCAGGACGATGACGACGGGCACGAAGACCGCGGAGACGCGGTCCGCCAGGCGCTGGACGGCGGCCTTGCCGTTCTGCGCGTCCTCGACGAGGCGCGCGATCCGGGCGAGCTGGGTGTCGCCCCCGACGCGGGTGGCGCGCACCACCAGCCGCCCACCGGCGTTGGCGGTGGCCCCGGCCACGGTGGCGCCGGGGCCGACCTCGACCGGCACGGACTCACCCGTCAGCATCGAGGCGTCCACGGCGCTGGTGCCGGTGACCACGACCCCGTCGGTGGCGATCCGCTCCCCCGGTCGCACGACGAACTCGTCGCCGACGGCGAGCTGGTCGAGCGGGACGCGGGTCTCGACGCCGCCGCGCAGGACGGCGACGTCCTTGGCGCCCATCTCGGCCAGGGCGCGCAGCGCCTCCCCCGAGCGGCGCTTGGCGCGGGCCTCGGCGTAGCGCCCGGCGAGGAGGAAGACCGTGACCGCTGCAGCGACCTCGAGGTAGATCTCGGCGGTGCCGTGCCCGCGCGACGCGGTGAGGGAGAACGGCATCGTCATCCCCGGCTCGCCCGCCCCGCCCAGGAACAGCGCGTAGAGCGACCAGAGGAACGCCGCGCCGACGCCGAGGCTGACGAGGGTGTCCATGGTGGCGGCGCCGTGGCGCAGGTTCGTCCACGCCGCGCGGTGGAACGGCCACGCGCCCCAGGTCGCGACGGGGGCCGCCAGGGCGAGGCTGAGCCACTGCCAGGAGGTGAACTGCCAGGCGGGAACCATCGCCAGGACCAGCACGGGCGCGGTGAGCGCGGCGCTGATCGCCAGCCGCTGGCGCAGCGGAGCGCTCCCGTCGGCCTCCGCCCCGTCCGCCACCTCGGAGGACCGGGGCCGCTCCGGCTCGATGACCGAGGCGGTGTACCCGGTGGCCTCCACGGTGGCGACGAGGTCCTCGACCGCCACGTCCCCGGCCACGGTGACCTGGGCCCGCTCGGTGGCGAAGTTCACCGTGGCGCTCACGCCGTCCAGGCGGTTGAGCTTCTTCTCCACCCGCGCCTGGCACGACGCGCACGTCATCCCCCCGATGGCCAGGTCGACCACGCGAGCCGGACCAGGGGCGGGACCGGCGGGCGGGCTCGTCGCGGACGACGTGGACACGGGGACCTCCTCAGGGCTGCGGCAGGTGGGACGAGGTCAGGACTGCACGAGGCGGTAGCCGGCCTCGTCGATCGCCGCGGCGACCGCGTCGGTGCCCAGCGGCGCGGCGGAGGTGACCGTCACGGTCGACGTGCCGCCGGCCACGAGGTCGACCTCGACACCGCTGACGCCGTCGAGGGCGGACAGCTCGGACGTCACGGCGCTCACGCAGTGCCCGCAGGTCATGCCCTCCACCAGGTAGCGGGCGCTGGCCCGGGCCTCGGTGGTGGCCTCGGTGGTCGCCTCGGTGCCGGCGGCGGGGCCGCAGCAGCTGCAGCCGCCGGAGGCCGCCGGAGCGGTGCCGCGGGGGGTGATCTCGACGTCCTGGCTGGTCACGGTCGGTTCCTCGCTCATCAGTGGTGGTGGTCGGTGGGGGTCAGGAGCGCACGAGGCGGGCGATGGCGGCCGAGGCCTCCTTGACCTTGGCGTCGGCGACCTCACCGCCCTGCCGGGCGGCGTCGGCCACGCAGTGCGCCAGGTGGTCCTCCAGCAGGGACAGCGCGACGGCCTCGAGGGCCTTCGTCGCCGCCGAGACCTGCGTCAGCACGTCGATGCAGTACGCGTCGGTCTCGACCATCCGCTGCAGGCCCCGCACCTGGCCCTCGATGCGGCGCAGCCGCTTGAGGTGGGCGTCCTTGGTGGCGCTGTAGCCGGGTGCCGCGGTGTCCATCGATCCCTCTCTTCGTACCCGTGGGGGGTATTCGACGTCGAGGATACGGGTGGGGGGTACCCGGTGCAAGGGTGGGGGTGGCGACCGCAGCTCACGGGTTGCGGCCGGGTCAGCCCCGCTCCTCCGCGAGCAGGGCGAGGGACGCCGCGGCGGTGCGCTCGGCGGCGGGGGCCAGGTCCGGCGCGAGTCCGGGGTAGACCGCCGCCACCACCTCCGCGGCGGTGCGGGCGCCCGCCGCGACCGCCGCGCGGACCTGCGCCAGCCGCTCGAGCCGGTGGCGGAGCAGCTCGCCCGCGGCCTCGCCCGCGTCGGGGCGCACCGGGCCGTGACCGGGCAGGAGGACGAGGACGCCGCGGCGCTCCTCCTCCGCGGCCAGCGCCACGAGCGCGCGGAGGGAGGCCAGGTGGGCGGCCAGGCCGCCGGGCTCGACGGCGGTGCTGCCGCGGCCGAGCACGGTGTCGCCGGTCAGCAGCGCCGCGGGCTCGCCGCCCGCGGCGGGCAGGAGGAAGCAGACGGAGTCGGCGCTGTGGCCCGGCGTGGCCACGGCGCGCAGACCCAGGGCGCCGGGGTCGTCGCCGCCCAGCGTCGACCCGGCGGGCAGCAGGGGCGCCCCGACCTCCGCCGCGAGCGCCGCCGCGCCGGCGGCGTGGTCGTCGTGGCCGTGGGTGAGCAGGACGTGCGTGACCGTCGCCCCGGCGACGGCGTCCAGCACCGCCGCGCGGTGGCCGGCGTGGTCCGGTCCCGGGTCGACGACCACCGCGCCGCGCGGCCCGCGCAGGACCCAGGTGTTCGTGCCCTCGAGCGTCATCGGCCCGGGGTTCGGCGCCCGGACCAGGCGCACCCGGCCGGCCAGCGCCTCCAGCTCGGGCGCGGGGACGCTCAGGAGACCTCGACGACCAGCTCGACCTCGACCGGCGAGCCCATCGGCAGCTGCGCCACCCCGACGGCGCTGCGGGCGTGCTTGCCGGCGTCGCCGAGCACGGAGACGAGCAGCTCGCTGGCGCCGTCGATGACGGCGGGCTGGCCCACGAAGCCGGGGGCGCTGGCGACGTAGCCGACGAGCTTGACCACGCGCACGACGTTCTCCAGGCCGCCGACCTCGGCGGCGACGACGGCCAGGGCGTTGAGCGCGGCGGTGGCGGCGAGCTCGCGGGCGCGCTCGGGCGGCACCTGGTCCGAACCCTCGGCGACCAGGCCGGTGGCCGCCAGCTCGCCGTCGACCATCGGCAGCTGGCCGGAGGTGAACAGCAGCGACCCGGTGCGCACGGCGCGCACGTAGGCGGCGACCGGCTCGGGCGGGGCGGGCAGCTCCAGGCCGAGCTCGGACAGGCGCTCGGCGGGCGTGCTCACCGGCTCAGGCCTTCGGGCGCTTGAGGTAGGCGACCAGGCCCTGGCCGTTCGGGCCCGGCACGACCTGCACGAGCTCCCAGCCCTCGGACCCGAAGTTGTCGAGGATCGCCTTCGTGCTGTGCACGATGAGCGGCGCCGTCAGGTACTCCCACTGGACCATGGCGGCGAGCCTAGTGGCCGCGCTGTGACCAGCGCCTCCGCGCGCCGCCGGGCAGCGGGGCCCGGGCCTCCGTAGGGTCGGGCGGTGGCCGGTCCCAGCGCTGTGCGGCTGCACGTGGTCACCGGCAAGGGCGGCACGGGGAAGACGACGGTGGCCACGGCGCTCGCCCTCGCGCTGGCCGGCCCGGGCCGGCGCGTGCTGCTCTGCGAGGTGGAGGGCCGCCAGGGGGTGGCTCGCCTCCTCGGCACCGAGGAGCTGCCCTACGCCGAGGTCGAGGTCGCCGAGGGCGCCGGCGGCGGCGAGGTGCGCGCCCTGGCGGTGGAGCCGCGCGCGGCGCTGCTGGAGTACCTCGACGTCTTCTACCGCCTCGGCCGCGCCGGGCGGGCGCTCGACCGGGTGGGGGCGGTGGACTTCATCGCGGGGATCGCGCCGGGCCTGCGCGACGTGCTGCTGGTGGGGAAGGTCTACGAGGCGGTGCGCCGCACGGAGGCCGACGGCACGCCCACCTTCGACGCCGTCGTGCTCGACGCCCCGCCCACCGGGCGGATCACCCGCTTCCTCGGCATCGGCGAGGAGCTCGCCGGGCTGGCGGGCGGCGGACCGATCGCCGGCCAGGCGGCGTCGGTGGCGGCGCTCCTGCGCTCCCCCGCCACGGCCGTGCACGTGGTGGCCCTGCTGGAGGAGCTGCCCGTGACCGAGACCGCCGAGGCGGTCGCCGAGCTGGCGGCCGCGGGGCTGCCGGTCGGCGCCGTCGTGGCCGACCGGGTGCTGGCGCCGCTGCCCGCGGCCGACGAGGACGCCGTCGCCGCCCTGGCCGCCGCGGGCTGCTCCCCGCCCCTGGTCGCCGGTCTGCTGGCGCAGGCCGGCGAGCACGCGGCCCGGGTCGCGGCGCAGCGCGAGCAGCTCGCGGTGCTCACCGCGCTCGGGCACCCGGTGCGGGAGCTGCCGGCCCTGCCTGGTGCCGTCGGCGTCGACCTCGCCGGCCTCTACGCGCTGGCCGACCTGCTCGAGGAGGGCCTGCCGTGAGCGCCGGGCGGGGTCGGTGGGACCTCGACGCGCTGCTGGACGACCGGGGCACCGAGATCGTCGTGTGCTGCGGGTCGGGCGGGGTGGGCAAGACCACGACCGCCGCCGCGCTGGCGCTGCGCGCGGCCGAGCGCGGCCGGCGGGTCGCCGTCCTCACCGTCGACCCCGCGCGCCGGCTCGCCCAGGCCCTCGGCGTCCCGGCCGGCGGGGTGGACGGGGACGGGGTGGACGGGGACGGGGTGGACGGGGACGGCTCGGGACCGGAGGTCGGCGCGCCGCGCGCGGTGCCCGGCGTCGACACCGCTGCGGGCGGCTCGCTCGACGCGCTCGTGCTCGACGTGCGCCGCACCCTGGACCAGCTCGTCGACGCCGCCGTGAGCCCGGAGCGGGCGGCGGCCATCCGGGCCAACCCGGTCTACGAGTCGCTCGCCTCGTCCTTCTCCGGAACGCAGGAGTACATGGCGATGGAGCGGCTGGGCCAGCTGCGCGCCGCCGCCCGCGCGGGCCAGCAGCCGTGGGACCTGCTCGTCGTCGACACCCCGCCGAGCCGGTCGGCGCTGGACTTCCTCGACGCCCCGCAGCGGCTGTCGGCGTTCCTCGACGGCCGGTTCGTGCGGCTGCTGTCGGCGCCGGCGCGGCGGGGCGGGCGCGCCTCCGCGCTGGTCGGCGCGGTGGCCGGGGGGCTCGCGGCAGCCATGGACCGGATCCTCGGAGCGCGGCTGCTGCGCGACGTCGAGGCGCTCGTGACCTCGCTGGACGCCGTCTTCGGCGGCTTCCGGACCCGCGCCGAGGCCACCTACGCGGCCCTGGCGGACGAGCGGACGGCGTTCGTCGTCGTCGCCGCTCCCGAGCCGGACCCGCTGGCCGAGGCCTCGTTCTTCGTGGCGCGCCTGCGGGCGGAGGGCCTGCGCCTGGCCGCCCTCGTGGTCAACCGGGCCTCGGTCCCCGTGGCGGGGATGGGCCCCGACGACGCTCGCGCGGCCGCGGCGCGCCTGCCGGCCGGGCCCGGTGCGCCCGGGGCGGCCGCCGTCCTGGCCCTGCAGGCCGAGGTCGCCGATCGCGCCGCCCGTGAGCAGGAGCTGGTGGAGCAGGTGCTGGCCGACGGCGGGACCGGCCTCGCCGTGGCCGTGGTGCCCGCCCGGGCCGGTGACGTCACCGACCTGGCGGCCCTGCGGGGGGTCGGCGCCGACCTGGCCGGCGCTCCTCCCCGCTGAGGGGCGGATCAGGCGGAGCGGACCTCGGCGGCCTCGGCGGTGGCCACGGCGCGCTCGTGCTCGGCGCGGGCGGTCTCGAGCAGGCGGCTCCAGGACTGCACGTTCGGGCGGCGCTTGAGCACCGCGCGGCGCTCGCGCTCGGTCATGCCGCCCCAGACGCCGAACTCGATCCTGTTGTCGAGGGCGTCAGCGAGGCACTCGGTGCGCACGGGGCACGCCTGGCAGACGACCTTCGCGCGGTTCTGCTCCGCGCCCTGGACGAACAGCGCGTCCGGGTCGCTGCGGCGGCAGGAGGCCTGGGCGGTCCACTGGGGGGGCTCGAGCAGCATGGTTGGTGCCTTCCGGTCGGTGGTGCGGCGGGGAAGCGCCGACCCGGGGATCCGGTGCCTGGATCGGTCTGGAAGCGACCGACCCGGGCGAACCGGACCAAGTGACACGGATGAAGTTACGCGGGCTCCGCAGGAGTTCCCACGGCTCGTCCGGGCCATTCCGTGACCATCTTGTGACTAGTCACTCGTAGTCCTCGGCCCGTCACGGGCGGGGATCCGGGGTCGCGCCCCGTACCCTGGTGCTATGGCGCAGCACCCCCCCACGACCGCCCCCACGAGCGCCAGCAGGGTGGTCAAGCTCGTCGCGGGCCTGGCCGCTGCGAGCGTGGGAGCCGGAGTGCTCGCCGCCGGGCTGCTCGTGCCGGCGGTCGCGGCCGCCGGCTCCGTGGCCACGAGCACGGTCGACCTCTTCGACAGCCTCCCGGCCGACCTCGAGGAGCAGCCGCTCTCGCAGCAGTCGCGGATCCTCTACGCCGACGGGTCGCTGATGGCGACGTTCTACTACGAGAACCGCACCGTGGTGCCGCTGGACGCCGTCTCCCCGGTGATGCAGCAGGCGGTCATCGCGATCGAGGACTCGCGCTTCTACGAGCACGGCGGCGTGGACCCGCGCGGCATGGGCCGCGCCTTCGTCCAGAACATGCAGGAGGACGACGTCCAGGGCGCCTCCACGCTCACCCAGCAGTGGATCAAGAACGTCCAGGTCGAGGAGGCGCTGGCGGCCCTGCCGGCGAACGCCACCGAGGAGGAGCGCGCCGCGGCCTTCGCCTCCACCACGCAGCGCAGCGGCCTGGAGGGCTACACCCGCAAGCTGCGCGAGGTGAAGCTGGCGATCGCGGCCGAGAAGCAGCTCTCCAAGGACGAGATCCTCGAGCGGTACCTCAACATCGCGAACTTCGCCGGCGGCCAGTACGGCGTCGAGGCGGCCAGCAAGCACTGGTTCAACAAGTCCGCCCGCGACCTCTCCCTGGCCGACGCCGCCCTGCTGGCCGGGATCGTGCAGAACCCCACCGGCTACGACCCGGTGAACAACCCCGAGAACGCCCTCGCCCGCCGCAACACCGTGCTGGCGCGGATGCTCGAGCTCGGGGTGGTCGACCAGGCCCAGCACGACGAGGCCGCGGCCCTGCCGCTGGAGGCCCAGCTCGACGTCCAGCAGACGCCCAACGGGTGCGTGCAGGCCGGCGCGTCGGGGTTCTTCTGCGACTACGTCGTGGAGACGCTGCTCAACGACCCCACGTTCGGCGACGACCGCAGCGCTCGCAGCCGCCTGCTCTACCGCGGCGGCCTGACGGTGACCACGACCCTCGACCCGGCCAAGCAGCAGGCCGCGATCGAGGAGGTCAACAGCTACGTCCCGGACGACGGCTCGGGGATCGGCGCCTCGGTCGTCTCGGTGGAGCCCGGCACCGGCAAGATCCTCGCGATGGCCCAGAACCGCACCTTCGACCCCCGGTCGGAGAGCACGAGCGGCGGCACGTCGATCAACTACAACGCCGACCGGGCGATGGGCGGGTCCGCCGGCTTCCAGCCCGGGTCGAACTTCAAGCCCCTGGTGCTGGCCACCTGGCTCGCCAACGGGCACACGCTCAACGAGACGGTCGACGCGCGCAAGAAGACCTTCCCCAACAGCAGCTGGAAGTACGGCAGCTGCGTGGGCCCGAACGTGAAGTACACGAGCGACCCCTACAGCCCGAGCAACTCCGGGGACGGCCAGGGCAACTCGGAGATGTCCGTCCTGGAGGGCACCTACAACTCCGTCAACACCGCCTACGCGCAGATGCTCAACGAGCTGCAGATGTGCGACGTCCGGGCGATGGCGACCAACCTCGGCGTGGTCAAGGCGCAGGACGGCTCCGAGGTCACCGCCCAGCCGTCGATGACCCTCGGGGTGGACACCGTGGCCCCGCTGGCCATGGCCAACGCCTTCGCCACGTTCGCGGCGCAGGGCACCTACTGCGAGCCGACGGCCATCAGCGCCGTCACCGACGCCGACGGCGGCGCGCTGGCGGTCCCGTCCAGCTCCTGCCGCCAGGCCATCTCGCCCGAGGTCGCGAACGGCGTGACCTACGCCCTGCGCAACACGATCACGCGCGGCACGGCGCGGGGCAACGCGCTGGCCGACGGGCGGGTCGCGGCGGGCAAGACCGGCACGACGAACAACGCCGTGGCCACGTGGTTCACCGGGTACACCCCGCAGATGGCCACCTCGGTCTGGATCGGCTACCCCAAGGGCAGCATCAGCATGGACCGCAAGACCATCGGCGGGGTGTACCGGCGCAACATGTACGGCGCGACCATCTCCGCCCCGCTGTGGAAGTCCTACACGGACCGCGCGCTGGCCGGCGCGCCGGTGCAGGGCTTCACCGACCCGCCGCAGAACATCATCGGCGCGGTGAGGGCGGCCCCGAAGCCCACGTCGAAGCCGTCGCGGTCCTCCAGCCCCTCGAGCCCGCGGTCCGAGCCGTCCACGCCCTCGGCTCCGGAGGCGCCCACCCAGGAGGCGCCCGCGCCCGAGGCGCCCGCCCCGGAGACCCCGGCC
>NZ_JBZYWI010000010.1:0-35734 GCF_058932755.1 Quadrisphaera sp. DVD1 | reverse complement strand
CCGCGAGCTCCAGGCCCGCGAGCTCCAGGCCCGCGAGCTCCAGGCCCGCGAGCTCCGCCGGACGGAGGTCCGCGAGCCCAGCACCCTCCGGACGGAGGCCCTCGGGGCCGAGGCCCAGGCCCGCCGGGAGCGCCGGCGCAGCGAGCCCACCGCTCGCGTCACTCGCACCGCCCGCACCGCCCGCACTCCTCAGCTGCCCTGGCACCTGCGCAGGTCGTTCCTGCTCCCGGTCGCCGGGGTGTGCCTGGCCGGCTCCCTGTCGTGCACCGTGCTGGTCGCGGGGACCGTCTACCCCCACTTGCGCGACGGCGGCTCGCTGGCCGAGCTGGGCGAGGTCCTCACCGCCGCCGGCACCCGGGCGACGGACGCGCCCAGCACCGCCGCGGAGGGGCCGGCCGGTGTCGAGGAGGCCGCGGACGAGGCGCTGGGCGAGGTGACCGCGCCAACCCCCTCGCCGCAGGTCCCCGTCGCACCACCGGAGGCCACCGGTGACGCGACGCCGGCCGTGCCGGGCGAGGCGCTCGACAGCGCAGCCCAGCAGCCGGCGCCGGCCGACGGCGCAGGACCGACCGGCACGGCGACGCAGGAGCCGCCACCCGCGCCGCCTGGGAACGGCGCTGAGGACGCCGGCGCGAGCGGCGCTGGCGGTGACCTCACGTACGAGGGCTTCGGGTCCGCGTCCGCCGTCCTCGTCGACTACGTCGTGGACGGCGAGTCGGAGGGCCGCGACGACCTGGGAGCGGACTTCTCGCTGCCCCAGCCGGGGTCAGCCTCCTGGGGGCAGTGGTCGGTGACCGTCATGAGCGACGAGGAGGAGGGCGACGTCGGGTGCCGCATCCGGGACTCCAGCGGAGCCGTCCTCGTGGAGGAGGTCGGCGAGGCCCCCTACGCCGAGGCGTCGTGCTCCTGGGGAGAACCGAGCCCCGGCGCGGACGAGGCGGAGTAGGCCGCGGCCCTCAGCACCCCGACTCGAGCACCAGCGCCTTGACCGTCGCGGCGGTCTGGTACGGCACCTGCGTCACGACCTCCCAGAGCGACGCCGGGGCCTGGACCGAGACGAGGTCACCGTCCCAGCACCGCGAGAACCGGAACCGCGCGCGCAGCACCTGGTCCGCCGTGGTCACCACCGTGATCGAGTCCATCCCGTGCTGGCGCGCGTACTCCGCCGCGAAGCGGGCCTCGCCCCGGGTGGTGCCGGGCGGCGGGGGGAAGGTGCACACCACCTCGACTGCGCCGGGCGGCCGGTCCGGGCAGTACTTCATCTCCCCGATGACGTAGACGACCGTCGCGCCGGGGTGCGCTGCCGACACCTCGGCGGCGCGCTCGGTCCGCGAGGGGGTGTCCAGGCCACCCAGCACCATGATCAGGTCCGTGGGCCTCGGTGGGTCCGAGGGCGGGACGACGAAGACGCGCCCCAGCACCGCCGCGCCGACCAGCGCCAGACCCGCTGCGACGAGCAGCAGGACCCGAGAGCGCCGGCGCGGAGGCCGCCGGTGGCGGGTCCGCTCGAGCGGGACCGCGGGTGGGAGGGCAGCGGCTGGCACGGGACCATCCTGCCCCGAGGCGGTGGAGGCGAGGCGCGGCGCGGCGGGCGAACGGGTGAGGGACGAGCCCTGCGGCGGCGCCGCGGTGCGCAGCAGTGCTGTTCCTGCACCGGGTGTGCGAGCATCCAGGCCGACGGCGGAGGGGGACGACGTGGAGCTGCAGCAGTGCGCGGGACGCCGGTGACCTCCCCGGCGCACGAGCACCCGCCCCGCTTCGCCCGGACGCGTCGGTCCTGGGCCGCTCGGGCCGGCTGGGTGCTGCTGGCGCTCGGCGTGGCAACCGTGGTGCTCGTGGTCTGGGGAGGGCTGAGCGCGCTCTCCCTGCGGACACACGCCAGTGCGGCAGCGGACTACGTCGCGCAGGTGCAGGACGCGCTCGACCAGGACGACGTGGACGGCGCTGGAGCGGCCGCGCGCGCGGCGTCGCGCGAGACCGGGCAGGCGGCCGACGCCGCAGACGCCCTGCCCCTGCGCCTGGCGTCCCACGTGCCGGGCCGCGCGGGTTCCCTGGTCGCCGACGTGCGCACCGTGGTCAGCGCGACCGACCTGGCCGTGACCGAGGGGGCGGCGCCGCTCCTCGACGTCACCTCCACCGTGCGCGACCCCGCGAGCCTGCTGCGCGAGGACGGCAGCATCGACCTGGACCGGCTCTCCGCGGCCGCGGACCAGGTGCGCCCGGCGGCCGCCGCCCTGGCCCGGGCGCAGCGACAGGTCGCCGACGTGGACCCCGCGGCGCTGCCCTCGCCGCTGCGCGACAGCGTGCGCAGCGCCCAGGAGGGCATCGGAGAGCTCGACGGGCTCGCTGGTGACGCGGACTCGGCCCTGGCCGTGCTCCCCGCGGCGCTGGGCGCCGACGGTCCCCGCTCGTACCTGGTCGCCTTCCAGAACCCTGCGGAGCTGCGTCCCACGGGGGGCATCGTGGGCAGCTGGGCGCTCGTCGGGGTCGAGGACGGACGGACCCAGCTGCTCGAGACCGGCTCCAACGACGACCTGGAGCGGCTGGGCGGCCCGACGCGCGACCTGGGCCCGGAGTACGCGGCGCTGTACCCGTCGGACAAGCTCGCGTACTCCCAGAACGTCAACCTGAGCCCCCACTTCCCGTACGCGGCCCAGCTCCTCACGGACCTGTGGGCGGCGCAGGGCCGTCCGGAGCCCGACGGCGTGGTCGCCATCGACCCGCAGGGCCTGGCGCCTCTGCTCCGGGGCTCCGGCGACGTCGAGGTACCGGGAGGACCGGCGGTCAACGCCGACAACGTCGTCGACGTCCTCCTGCGGGACGTCTACGAGGAGTTCGACGACTCCGAGGGCGAGCGGGACGCGCGCAAGGGCTACCTGTCCGCCGTCATCGGCACGGCCTTCGCCGAGGCCCTCGGCGGTGGCGCCTTCGACCGGGCCACCCTGGGGGGCCTCGCCGACGCCGCCTCGGAGGGCCACCTGCTCGCCTGGAGCCCCGACGAGGAGGAGCAGGCGGCCCTGGTCCGCGCCGGGATGTCCGGCCAGCTGGCCGAGCCCACGGCGACCAGCGCCGGCGTCTACCTCACGAACATCGCGGCGTCGAAGCTCGACTACTACCTGGCCGAGCAGGTGGAGACCAGCCCGGCGTGCGGCGACCAGCCGGCGCGGCTGACGGTGCGCCTGGCCAACAGCGCTCCCCCGCAGGTCCCGGAGTGGGTCCGCAACCACCGCCCACGCACCGCCCCGACCACGGAGTCGCTCATGGTGGCGCTCTACCTGCCCCCGGAGCGCGGCATCAGCCAGGTTCGCGTGGGCGGCCAGGTCGTGCAGCTGTCGGCCGGCGCAGAGCGCGGCTGGAGCGTGGCTCGCATCACCGTGGACGTGCCGCGCGGCGAGGCGGTCGATGTCGTCGCCGACCTGGCCGGTGACCCCACCGCCATCACCGAGGTCCACACGCAGGCGCTGGTCCAGCCGGTGGAGACGAAGATCGCCTCCTGCTGAGCCGCCCGCCAGCGAGGTCGGCGAAGGGCTACCCAGCGTGACCAACAAAGTGCGACGCGTGGTGGATACGCCTGATCGGTGACGTTCTGTGCGCGGCTGTCCGATCCGCCCGGTTTGCACTACCGCTGGCGGGCACTCTCTGGGAGCATCTGCACCAGCTTCTTCGGACGCAGCAGACATGGAGGCACCACTGTGAACGGAACTCGGACTGCCAGGACCCGAGCTGGTCGCATCGCGGCGGCCACGGCAGGTCTCGGGATCGCCGCGGTGCTGGCCGCTCCCGGCGCCATGGCCTCGTACGCCGACGTCGCCCCGCCGACCGACACCCAGGTGCTGGGCGTGAAGTACAGCGCAGCCCCCGCCGGACCCCAGGTGCTCCACGCCAAGCACGCGCCGGCCTCCCTCGCCCACACGGGCGCGGAGGTCGGCGGTGCCGCGGCGGCAGGGCTGGCACTGGTCGTCGGCGGGGCGCTCCTGGTGCGCACCAACCGCCGACGCGGCGACACCACCGCCTGAGCCGCGGTCCCGCACGCTCGCGGGGCGCGAAGGGACGCGGCTGACGGCACTCCAGGAGTGCCGTCAGCCGCGAGGACCCCGCGGCGTCACCGCGGCCGAACCGGCGCAGCGTCGCGCCGCCAGCGGTGACCCACGCTCGGGCGCCAGCACCGCCGCACGACGGTAGACCCCTCAGCGCGGCGCGTGGACGCGCTGCTGCGCGGCCTCGAGGTCGGTCGCGACGAGCGCCTCGACGGCGTCGGCGGCGTCGCTGAGCAGGAACGGCAGGTCCTTGCGCTCGGTGGACGAGAAGCCGTGCAGCACGAAGTCCGCCGGATCCATCCGGCCCGGGGGGCGGCCGATGCCCACCCGCACCCGCAGGTAGTCCCTGGTGCCCAGCGCCTTGGAGATGTCCCGCAGGCCGTTGTGCCCGCCCTCGCCCCCGCCCCGCTTGAGGCGCACGACGCCCGCGTCGACGTCCAGCTCGTCGTGGACGACGATCACCTGCGCCGGGTCGACCGAGAAGAAGCGGACCAGGCCGGCGACTGGGCCGCCGGACAGGTTCATCCAGGCGGTGGGCTTGGCCAGCACCACGCGGGGCCCCGGAGCGCCGCCGGGCAGGACGCCCAGGCGCACCTCGGCGACCGCGGCGCGCGCCTTGTGCGCCTTGAAGCCCGCGCGGGAGCGCTCGGCGAGCTCGTCCACCACCATCGCGCCGACGTTGTGCCGGTCCCCGGCGTGGTCGGGCCCGGGGTTGCCGAGCCCGACCACGAGCCAGGGACCGTCGCTCACGTCAGCAGGTCTCGCTGGGGTGCGGGCGGGTCAGGCGCCGGCGCCGGAGGCGGAGCCCTCGGCGGCCGGGGTCTCCGGGGCGTCGTGCTCGATGCCCAGGTCGGCCTCGGCGGAGGCGAGGTCGGCC
The DNA here is from genome assembly GCF_058932755.1 of Quadrisphaera sp. DVD1. Lineage (NCBI taxonomy): Bacteria > Bacillati > Actinomycetota > Actinomycetes > Kineosporiales > Kineosporiaceae > Quadrisphaera > Quadrisphaera sp. DVD1. The sequence continues at coordinate 30,820 of NZ_JBZYWI010000010.1, read as the reverse complement.
TCGCGCTCCTCCGCCGTGGAGGCGCCGGAGACGTGGACGACCGTCGCGTCGGGGTCGCCGGCCAGGGCGGTGCCCTCGGGGAGCTTCAGCATCGAGGCGAGGATCAGCGTGCCGGCGCGGACGCCGGTGACGTCGACGACGATCGCGTCGGGCAGGTGCGTCGCCTCGGCGGTGACGGTGAGGGTGTTGGACTCCACGGTGACCACGGAGTCGGGAGCGGCCTCGCCGATGACCTGCACGGGCACGGAAACCTCGACCTGCTCGCCGCTGCGCACGAGGACCAGGTCGACGTGCTCGATCTCGCGGCGGACGGGCTCGATCTGCACGTCGCGGGCGATGGCCAGGACCTTCTCGCCGCCCTCGAGGGTCAGCGCGAGCAGGGCGTTGCGCTGCTTGAGGGCGAGCATGGTGGCGTGGCCGGGCAGGGCCACGTGGCGCGGGGCCTCGCCGTGGCCGTACAGGACGGCCGGGATCTTGTGGTCGCGGCGGACCTGGCGCGCCGCGCCCTTGCCGAACTTCGTGCGGGTCTCGGCCTGCAGGGTGGTGCCGGTGCCGGACTCGGGCTTCGTGGCCACGGGTGCTCCTCGGGGTTCGTCTCGGTGGTGCTGGCGTCTTCACACCTCAGCGCGGACGCGACAGCGACCACCGCGTCGATCACGGACGGCGCGCGGGCTCTCGCCCGCCTCGCGGCGTCCCTCGCCGAGGCAACTGCCGGAGTCTACCCGCTGCTCAGCGCTCCCAGACAGCCCACGGCGCGTCGCCGGCGTCCCAGCGGGCGTTCAGGTCCTTCCAGTCACGGAAGGTGTCCATGCCCATCCAGAAGCCCTCGTGGCGGTAGATGCCCAGCCCGCCGTCCTTGGCCAGGCGCTGGAGCGGGGCGTGCTCGAGCATCACCGAGGGGTCGTCGGTCAGGTACTCGTCGATGAAGGGGCGCTCGAAGAAGAAGAAGCCGCCGTTGATGTAGCCGACCTGGTCGCTCTTCTCGCTGAACTGCGTGACCGAGTCCCCGTCGATGGTCATCTCGCCGTAGCGGCCAGCGGGGTGGACACCGGTCAGCGTGCCCAGGCGCCCCGAGCCGAGGTGGGCCGACAGGGCTGCGGGCAGGTCGACGGGGCCGATGCCGTCGCCGTAGGTCAGGGCGAAGCGGGGGGCGTCGAGGTACTTCGCCACCCGCTTGATGCGGGCGCCGGTCGCCGTGGTCAGGCCCGTCTCGGCGAAGGTGATCTCCCAGTCCTCGGTCTCCACTGCGGTGTGGAACTCCGGCTCGACACCGGCGTGGGTCTTGAGCGTGAAGTCGTTGACGCGCAGCCGCTGGTGGACGAAGTGGTCCTTGATCAGGTCCGCCTTGTACCCCAGGCACAGGACGAAGCGCCGGAAGCCGTAGTGGCTGTAGGTCTTCATGATGTGCCACAGGATCGGCTTGCCGCCGATGTCGACGAGCGGCTTGGGCAGCGACTCGCTGGCCTCCCGCAGCCGAGTGCCCTGGCCGCCGCAGAGGATCACGACGGGGATGTCCGCAGGGTCCGAGCCCTGCACCTGCGCGCTGCTGTTCGCTACCACGGGGCCGTCCTCCTGCGCCTGACGCCACTTCCTGCCAGGGCGAGGCTAGCCCGGTCGTCGGAGCGGAGACCCCGCCGACCGGACCGCGCTGGTGCGACCGGGTGAACCCCGCCCCCGGACGGGTGAGCGGCTCACGGGCCGTCGCCCGCGTGCCCGGAGGCGGTCAGCTGTTGCCGTCGAACAGGCTGGTCACGGAGCCGTCGTCGAAGACCTCGCGGATCGCCCGCGCCAGCAGCGGGGCGATCGAGAGCACGGTCAGCTGGGGGAACTGCGACTCGGCGCGGATGGGCAGGGTGTTGGTCACGACGACCTCGGAGATCGGGCTGTCCTTGAGCCGCTGCACGGCCGGCCCGGACAGGATCGCGTGGGTCGCCGCGACGATGACCTCCGCCGCACCGTTGTCCTTCAGCGCCTGCGCGGCCTGAACGATCGTCCCCGCGGTGTCGATCATGTCGTCGACGAGCACGCAGGTGCGCCCCTCGACATCGCCGACCAGCTCGTGCACCTGCACGGTGTTGGGGCGGTTCGGGTCGCGGCGCTTGTGGATGATCGCCAGCGGGGCGCCGAGCTTGTCCGACCACACGTCCGCCAGCCGCACGCGGCCGGCGTCCGGGGAGACCACGGTGAGCTGGTCGGCGTCCTGCACCCGCCGCCGCACGTAGTCGCTGAGCAGCGGCAGCGCCCACAGGTGGTCCACGGGGCCGTCGAAGAAGCCCTGGATCTGCGCGGTGTGCAGGTCGACGCTCATCATCCGGTCGGCGCCGGCGGTCCTGAACAGGTCGGCCATGAGCCGCGCCGAGATCGGCTCGCGCCCGCGGTGCTTCTTGTCCTGCCGCGCGTAGCCGTAGAACGGCGCGACCACGGTGATCCGCTTGGCCGAGGCGCGCTTGAGCGCGTCGACCATGATCAGCTGCTCCATGATCCACTGGTTGATCGGCGCGGCGTGGCTCTGCAGCACGAACGCGTCGGCGCCGCGCACGCTCTCCTCGAACCGCACGTAGATCTCGCCGTTGGCGAAGTCGTAGGCGGACGTCGGCACCATGGCGGCGCCGAGCTCGGAGGAGACCTCCTTCGCCAGCTCCGTGTGGCCCCGGCCGCTGATGAGGACGAGGCGCTTCTCGCCCGTGGTGGTGATGCCGGTCATGCCTGGTCTCCCTGCTCTGCTGCGGTCTGTTCGGCGCCCTCCCGGGCGCGCTGGGCGGCCAGGGCCGCCGGGCTGCCGGCGCGACGGCGCTCGACCCACCCCGCGACGAGGCGCTGCCGTCCGCGCGCCACGGCCATGGCGCCGGGCGGGACGTCGTCGGTGATCACCGAGCCGGCCGCGGTGTACGCGCCGTCACCGATGGTCAGCGGCGCCACGAGCATGGTGTCGCTGCCGATCCGGACGTGGTCGCCGACGGTCGTGCGGTGCTTCGTCACGCCGTCGTAGTTGACGAAGATCGTCGCGGCGCCGATGTTGGCGCCGACCCCGATCTCGGCGTCGCCGACGTAGGACAGGTGCGGCACCTTGCTCCCGGCGCCGATCACCGCGTTCTTGGTCTCCACGAAGGCGCCGATCTTCCCGTCCGCGCCCAGGTGGGTGCCGGGCCGCAGGTAGGAGAACGGGCCGACCGTGGCTCCGGCGTCGACGACCGCGCCGCTGCCGTGGCTGCGGACCACGCTGGCGCCCTCCCCCACGACGACGTCGGTGAGCGTGGTGTCGGGGCCCACCGAGGCGCCGTCGGCGACCGAGGTGCGCCCGTGCAGCTGGGTGCCGGGCAGGAGGGTGACGTCGCGGCCCAGGCGCACGTCGACGTCCACCCACGTGGTGGCCGGGTCGACGACGGTCGCGCCGGCCCGCTGGTGGGCCTCGACGAGGCGGCGGTTGAGCTCAGCGCCCAGGCGCGAGAGCTGCACCCGGTCGTTGACGCCCTCGACCTCGAGCGCGTCGGCCACCGGGCGGGCCCCGACCCGGTGCCCGGCTGCGCGGGCCAGGGCCAGCACGTCGGTGAGGTAGGCCTCGCCCTGGGCGTTCGAGCGGTCCAGGCGCGGCAGGGCGTCGGCGAGCACCTCGGCGTCGAAGGCGTAGATGCCGGTGTTGACCTCGCGGACCGCACGCTGCCCGGCGTCGGCGTCCTTCTCCTCGACGATCGCCGCGACCGCGCCGTCGGCGTCGCGCACGACGCGGCCGTACCCCGTGGGGTCGGCCAGCGTCGTGGTCAGCACCGTCACGGCCGCGCCCTCGGCCTCGTGCGCCTCGACCAGGGCGGTCAGCGTGGCGGGCTGCAGCAGCGGGACGTCGCCATAGGTGACGAGCACGGTGCCGCGCAGCTGCCCACCGGTGCGCTCGGCGAGCGCCTCGAGCCCGCACTGGACGGCGCGGCCGGTGCCGGGCACGTCGTCCTGGTCGGCGACGAGCGCTGCGGGGTCGACGTCGGCGGCGTGCGCGGCGACGGTGTCGCGCTCGTGGCGGACGACGACGACCAGGTGCTCGGGCGCGGCGGCGCGGGCCGCCGCGAGGGCGTGGCCGAGGAGGGAGCGCCCACCGATCGCGTGCAGGACCTTGGGGGTGGACGAGCGCATCCGGGTGCCCGCGCCAGCGGCGAGGACGACGACGGCGGCCGGGCGGGAAGGGCTCACGCGCAGGCGCTCCTCGAGGGAGGTGGGTGGGGCGGGAGAACTGTATCCAGGGGCGCGCGGCCCAGGACGGCCGGGCTGGCTCCCCCGGGAGGGTTCGAACCTCCGTAGCCGCCTCCAAAGGGCGGTGTCCTAGCCGCTAGACGACGGGGGACGGTCCTCGGTGCGGTCGTGACGGCGCCACTGTCCCACACGCTCGCCGCGGGACCCGTCGCCCCGTTGACCCGTACGGGCCACGCCTCCCCGGCGCGCGCTGGGATCGACCACGTGGAGGCGCGTGGCGGACGCGCCAGGTACCAGTGCCTCAGGCCCCCTCCCATCTGCGACAGGATGGGCCCATGCTGCTCGAGGGTTCTGACCTGCCCGTCGGGACGACCCTGCGAGCGACGGTGTGCATCGCTGGAGCGGGGCCCGCCGGGCTGTCGATCGCGGCTCGCCTCGCGGACGCCCACGTGGACGTGGTGCTGCTGGAGGCCGGTGGCGGGACGATCCCGCGCGCCCAGCTCGAAGCGGTCCGCAGCACGGGGATCCCCTACGACACGCCGGCCAAGCGCGGCAGGGGCCTGGGCGGCGGGGCCCTGACGTGGAACGTGCGGACCCCCCTGGGCGAGGACCACCTCCGGCTGCGGGAGCTGGGGCCGCTCGACCTCCAAGCCCGTCCGGGCGTGCGCGAGGCCAGCTGGCCGCTGGACGAGGAGGACCTCGCCCGGGCCTACCGGGACGCGTGGGAGCTGTTCGGCCTCCCACCCGCCGACCCGGACCGGGACGGGCCAGGGACCGCGGATCACGAGGTCCGCGCCTTCCGCCTCGGCCCCTCGACGCCCTTCACCGAGGACCTGCCCCACGCACTGGTGCGCCATCCCCGCGTGCGCGTCGTCACGGGTGCCGTGGCGACCGAGCTGCGGACCGACGGCGACCCCGGTCGCATCTCCGCGCTGTGGTCCACCAGCTCGTCGGGGAGGCGGACGGTCGTCGAGGCCGACGTCTACGTCCTCGCCGGCGGCGCCATCGAGAACGCCCGCCTGCTGCTCGCCTCGGCCTCGCGGGTACCGGCGGGGGTGGGCAACGCCCACGACAACGTCGGGCGCTGCTTCATGGAGCACCCCCACTACGACTCCGGCGTGGTCCTGCCTGCGGACCACCGCCTCAGCGACCGCCCCGACCTGTGGGACGTGCACGAGCGGGACGGCGTGGCGGTCCAGCGGAAGTACGCGCTGTCCAGCTCTGCGCTGCAGAGGGAGGGCCTCCTCGACGCCGCCCTGTTCCTGCGCACCCGCAGCCCCCGGGACGTCGTCGTGGTCGGGCGGGAGGGCGCGGACGTGCGGCGCAGCCTGGCCGTGCGCGAGTGGCGGGTCGCCCTCCAGCGCGGACGCCTGCCCGACCGCGCTCGCGCGACGGCGCCGGACGCCCTCGCCTCCGCACCGCAGACGGCCTGGCGCCTCCCCGCCCAGACGATGGCCTGGGCAGCGGCGCGGTTGCGCCGGCCGCACGCCGCGCCGCCTCGCGTGATGACGCTCCGGGGCATGGCCGAGCAGGAGCCCAACCCGCTCTCGCGCGTGCGCCTGAACGGGGCCAGGGACGCCCTGGGAATGCCCGTGGCCGAGCTGGACTGGCGGATGACCGACGCCGACTGGTCGTCCATGGCGCGGACCCAGGCCCTCCTCACCCCGTACCTGGAAGGCGTGCTCGGTGGCACCGTGCACTCGCTCGTGGACCCCGAGCGGACGCAGGTCGTCGGCGGCTCCCACCAGATGGGCACGACCCGGATGAGCAGTTCGCCCCGCGACGGCGTCGTGGACCCGGACAGCCGCATCCACGGGATGACGAACGCGTACGTCGCCGGCGCGTCGGTCTTCCCGACCGGGGGGTCCGCCAACCCGACCCTGACCGTCGTCGCCCTGGCACTGCGACTGGCCGACCACCTGGTCGGGCGGCTCGCCCCCGCTCCAGTGACGGCACGGCACGCCGACGGCGCAGCAGAGGAGGATCCCGCCTAGGTGCCCCTGGCCCGCTCCCTCGAAGTCGGCACCCGCCGCCCGACCACGACCCGCCGCAGGCCGTCGCTCGGGCAGGATGGCCGGGTGAGCAGGACGCGAATGACGGGCGCGCAGCGGCGGGAGCAGCTCCTGGACGTCGGGCGCGGCCTCTTCGCCGACAAGGGTTTCGAGGGCACGAGCGTCGAGGAGATCGCCGCGCGCGCCCAGGTGTCCAAGCCGGTCGTCTACGAGCACTTCGGGGGCAAGGAGGGCCTGTACGCGGTCGTCGTCGACCGCGAGGTCCGGGCCCTGCTGGAAGCGATCAGCGGCGCCCTCGCCGCCCGGGCGCACCCGAAGGTCATGCTCGAGCGCGCCACCATCGCGCTGCTCGACTACGTCGAGACCTCCACGGACGGGTTCCGGATCCTGGTGCGCGACTCCCCCGTCGCCCAGGCCACCGGCACCTTCGCGAGCCTCATCGGGGACATCGCCACCCAGGTAGAGCACTTGCTGGAGCGCGAGTTCGCCCGCCAGGGCCTGCAGCCGGGGAGCGCTCCGATGTACGCCCAGATGCTCGTCGGCATGGTCGCCCTGACCGGCCAGTGGTGGCTCGGCTCGCGCGCCCCGTCCAAGGACGTCGTCGCCGCCCACCTGGTGAACCTGGCGTGGAACGGCCTGTCCGGGCTGGAGCCCGGCCCGACCCTGTCCTCGCCGCTGTGAGCACGACCGGGCCGGGCGAGGACGACGTGGACCGCATCGTCGCGGCCTGGCAGCGCGAGCGCCCGGACCTCGAGCTCGCGCCGCTGCACGTGCTCTCGCGGGTCACGCGGCTGGCCTTCCACCTCGACCGCGCCCGGCGCGAGGCCTACGCCGGGTCGGGACTGGAGACCTGGGAGTTCGACGTGCTGGCGGCACTGCGCCGCGCCGGCGACCCTCACGAGCTCTCCCCGTCCGCACTGGCGGTGGCGACCCTCGTCACCAGCGGCACGATGACGAACCGGATCGACCGCCTCGCCGACCGCGACCTCGTCGAGCGCCGCCCCGACCCAGCGGACCGGCGCGGGGTGCTGGTGCGCCTGACCGGCGGTGGGGCGCAGCGCGTGGACGCCGCCCTGGCGGACCTGCTCGTCCGGGAGCGGGCGGTCCTGTCCGTCCTGCCCCAGGCCGACGCGGCAGTCCTCGTGCGGTCGCTGCGCGCGCTGCTGTCCTCGTTCGAGAGCAGCCGCGGCATCGGCTAGCCGTGCCGCCCGGCGACGCCGGTCGCGCTGCTGGTGGGTGCGGCGCCCGCTCCCTGCAGGTCGTCAGCCGGCGCGAGGAGCGGCGGCTCGCCGCGGGGGCCGGGCAGCGCCGGCGCGGCCTCAGCGGCCTCCGGCGCGCGAGGGCGCTCGCGGCGAGCCTCGGCGAGCTTCACTGTGGCCCCGAGGATCCCGGCGACCCCGAGGGCGGTGACGATCCACGCTGCGGCAGCGGCCACGACGACGGTCATGAGCCACCGTAGGCACGCGCCCCCCTCGCACGTGGGGGAACGTGCCAATCCGGCCTCAGCCCACGAGCTCGGCCGCGCTGAGCCACTCCTCCTCGAGCGCCTCGCGCCGGGCCACGACCTCGCGCAGCTGCGCGTCGAGGCGGGCGACGGCGGTGTGGTCGGTCGCCTGCTCGGCCATCTCCGCCAGCAGCGCCCTCTCCTGGTCGCCGAGCTTGGTCATCTGGCGCTCGAGGCGGGACATCTCCTTGCGGGCGCCGCGCACGTCGGCGGCCGACGACGCGTCCGCGGCGCTCGCGGCGACGGCAGGGGCGCCGGAGGAGGCCGAGGAGCCGGTGGACAGGGTCGGGGAGGCGCCGCCGGTCCAGGCCCGCGACCGCAGCGCGAGGTACTCCTCGACGCCTCCGGGCAGGCCGCGCAGGTGGCCGTCGCCGAGCAGCGCCACCTGCGTGTCGGTGGTCCGCTCCAGCAGGTACCGGTCGTGGCTGACGACGACGAGGGTCCCGGCGAAGCCGTCGAGGACGTCCTCGACGGCGGTGAGGGTGTCGGTGTCCAGGTCGTTCGTCGGCTCGTCGAGCATGAGCAGGTTCGGCTCGTGCACGAGCAGCCGGGCCAGCTGCAGGCGCCGGCGCTCGCCCCCGGAGAGCTTCGCCACCGGCGTCCAGGCGCGCTCGGCGGTGAAGCCCAGGCGCTCGACGAGGGTGGAGGCGCTCATCTCCTTGCCGTCGACGACGACCGTGCGGGCCTCGCGCTCGACGGCCTCGAGCACGCGCAGGTCGGCGACCTCGGCGAGCTCGTGCAGGGACTGGCTGAGCACGGCCACCTTCACCGTGGCGCCGAGCTTGACGCGGCCGCTGTCGGGTCGAAGCTCACCGGTCAGCAGGCGCAGCAGGGTGGTCTTGCCCGAGCCGTTGACGCCGACCAGCCCCACCCGGTCGCCGGGGCCCAGGCGCCAGGTGACGCCGTCGAGCAGCACGCGCCGGCCCTCGCCCGAGCCGACGGAGAGGCGGACGTCCTCGACGTCGACGACGTCCTTGCCGAGCCGGGCGCTGGCGGTGCGCGCCAGGGCGACGCCGTCGCGGGGTGCGGGCTCGTCGGCGATCAGGGCGGTGGCTGCGTCGATCCGGAACTTGGGCTTGGAGGTGCGGGCCGGCGCACCGCGCCGCAGCCACGCGAGCTCCTTGCGCAGCAGGTTCGAGCGGCGCTCGGCGGTCACCGCGGCGGTGCGCGAGCGCTCGGCCCGGGCCAGGACGTAGGCGGCGTACCCGCCCTCGTAGCTGTCCACGACGCCGTCGTGGACCTCCCAGGTGCGCTCGACGACGGCGTCGAGGAACCAGCGGTCGTGGGTGACCACGACGAGCGCGCCGCGGCCGTCCAGCCAGCGCCCGCGCAGGTGATGGGCGAGCCAGGCCACGCCCTCGACGTCGAGGTGGTTGGTCGGCTCGTCGAGCAGGACCAGGTCGTGGTCGCCGACCAGCAGGCGGGCCAGGGCCACGCGGCGGCGCTGGCCGCCGGAGAGGGTGCCCACGAGCGCCCGGTCGCCGCCGGGGGCCATCGACCCTCCGCCGAGCAGGTCGGCGAGCAGGCCGTCGAGGACGTCGCGGACCCGGGCGTCGGCCGCCCAGGCGTGGTCCGGCGCGTCCCCGACGACGGCCTCGCGCACGCTCCAGGACGGGTCGAGCTCGTCGGTCTGGGTCAGGACGCCGACCCGCAGGCCGCGGCTGTGGGTGACGCGGCCGGCGTCGGGCTCCTGGGTGCGGGCGATCAGGCGCAGGAGCGTGGACTTGCCGTCGCCGTTGCGGCCGACGACGCCGACGCGCGCGCCGTCGTCCAGGCCGAGGGAGACGCCGTCGAGGATGGTGCGGGCGCCGGCGACCAGGGTCACGGACTCGAGGTTGAGGAGGTGAGCCATCCCTCCCAGGATCTCACCTCGCGGCGGGGTCCCGCGCCGCGAGGCGCGCTAGCGGGACTGCTGGGAGGGGTGGTGCGGGGAGGTGGCGACCGGCTCGACCTGGCGGGCGCCCGGCGCCGGCCCGGTGACCCGGCGCACGTCCGAGGCCACGCCGGAGGCCGTGAGCGCGACCGCGAGCTCGAGCGCGGCCGAGCTGTCGGAGACGAGCAGCGCCACGGTGGGGCCCGAGCCGGAGACGAGGGAGCCCAGCGCGCCGTGGTCCTCCCCGAGGGCGAGCACCCGGCGCAGCTGCGGGCGCAGCGAGCAGGCGGCCTCCTGCAGGTCGTTGACCAGGCAGGAGCCCAGGCGGGCGGCGTCGCCCGAGCGGAGCGCGTGCGCCAGGTCGGCGGGCACCTGCGGCTCCAGGGCGGGCGCGGGCAGCCCGGCGTGCAGGCGGTCGTGCTCGGCGTAGACCTGCGGGGTGGACAGGCCCTCGGCCGCGAGGGCGAGCACCCAGTGGTAGTCGCCGCGCCCCAGCACGGGGGTGACGCGGTCGCCGCGGCCGGTGCCCAGCGCCGTCCCGCCGACCAGGGCGAAGGGCACGTCGGCGCCGAGCTCGGCACCGAGCTCGACGAGCTCCTCGCGGCTGAGGCCGGTGCCCCACAGCAGGTCGCAGGCCACGAGGGCGGCGGCTGCGTCGGCCGACCCGCCGGCCATGCCACCGGCCACCGGGGCGGCCTTGCGGATCGACAGCGCCGCCTGGGCCGGCACCCCGGCGCGCTCGGCCAGCAGCCGCGCGGCGCGCACGGCGAGGTTCGTCTCGTCGAGGGGGACGTCGGCCGCGCCGGGCCCGCGCACCGCGACGGTCAGCCCGCTCGCGCCGTCCGCGGGGAGGGCCGCCGTGACCTCCTCGAAGAGCGAGACGGCCTGGTAGACCGAGACGACGTCGTGGTAGCCGTCGTCGTCGAGGGCGCCCACGCGCAGCGCCAGGTTGATCTTCGCTGGCGCCCGGACCACCACCCGGTCCCCCGTCGGGTTCACCGTGCGGACACTACGGGACGCCCCGCGCCCCCGGCTCCGGCAGGCGTCAGTACGCGCCCCGGCTGCGCACGACGGCGCCGAGGGTCTTCCAGAGGATCATGAAGTCGAACGCGAAGGACCAGTTCTCCACGTACCGCAGGTCCAGGCGCACCGACTCGTCCCAGTCGAGGTCCGAGCGGCCGTTGATCTGCCACAGGCCGGTCAGGCCGGGCTTGACCAGCAGGCGCCGCCGGACGTCGTCGCCGTACAGGGCGACCTCGGCGGCCAGGGGCGGACGAGGCCCCACGAGCGACATCTGCCCGGTCAGCACGTTGACGAGCTGGGGCAGCTCGTCGAGGGACAGGCGCCGCAGCAGCTGCCCGACCCGGGTCACCCGAGGATCGGCACGCATCTTGAACAGCACGCCGTTGCCCTCGTTCTGGTGCTGGAGCTCCACGAGCAGCTGCTCGGCGTCGGTGACCATGCTGCGGAACTTCAGCATGGGGAACGTGGCGCCGCCCTTGCCGACGCGCTCCTGGCGGAAGAGGACCGGCCCGCGGCTGTCGAACTTGATCGCCACGGCGATGGCCAGGAGCACGGGCAGCAGCAGGAGCACCCCGACCGCGGCCGCTGTGCGGTCGACGGCGCCCTTGGCCAGGCGACGCACTCCCGTGAGCTCCGGGCGCTCCAGGTGCAGCAGGGGCAGCCCGCAGACCGGGCGGATCGCCACGCGGGGCCCGATCACCTCGGTGACCGCAGGCGCCACGAACAGCTCGGCGTGCGTGCCCTCCAGCGCCCAGCCGAGCTGGCGCAGCGCCGGCCCGTCGAGCTCGGGGGTGGGGAGCACCGCCACCGCGTCGATGCCCTCGCGCCGGGCGACGTCGGCGACCTCGTCGAGGCCGCCGAGCACGGGGATCCCGAGCCGGGCGAGCCCGTCGTCATCGATGTCCGCGTGGTCGCTCGACAGGCTGGGCGGCACGCACACCCCGACCACCCGCATGCCGTGGTAGGACGCGCGGTTCATCTGCTGGACCATCGCCAGCACGCCCGCCCGGTGCCCTGCGACCAGGACGCTCTGCGTGTGCTCACCACGAGCGCGCCGGCTGTGCAGCCACCGGCGCCAGGCGTAGCGGCTGGACAGGGTCATCAGCGCCGCCAGCGGCAGTGCGAGCACGACGAACCCGCGGGCGATCTCGAGCTTGAACGCCCACGACACCGAGGCGACCATCGCCAGCACGAAGGTCGACGCCCTCAGGACCCGGTCGAACTCCTCGCTGCCGAGCCCCATGAACCGCGTCTCGTACGCCCGGAAGGCGACGAACGCACCCAGCCAGAGCACCGGCAGGACGACGATCATCCACGCCTCGAGGATCCCGCGCTGGAACGAGGGCCCCTCGAAGCGGACCGCGTAGGCGAGCAGGGTGGCTGCCGTGATGCAGAGGAAGTCCGTGGTGACGATGCGCCGCAGGTACGAGCCCCGCCAGTCGTGGCGCGGCATCGAGCTCCGCACCTGCAGGGGCAGCCACAGCGCGCGCGAGGCACCTGAGACCTTCGACTCGACCGCCATGAACAGACCCCCACGCAAACTGACCTCCGGGCGACGACGCACCCCTGCAACTTCGAGTGACGCCGTCGTCACGGCCCACGATCACGGCCCGAGTGGCACTGTTCCTCACTCCGCTAGAGAGGGCAACAGGGCGAGCGCCCCCATCTGATCCCCCGCACCCCCTTCGGTCGGCCGGACGACTGACGCCGACGACGGTGCGTCAGCGCGACTCACCGAGCGCCACAGGAGGTGGCGAGAGGGCGGCGCGGGCCTCGGCGATGCGGATGAAGTCCCCCACGGCCAGCCGCTCCCCGCGCAGCCCGGGGTCGACCCCGGCGGCCCGGAGCACCTGCTCGGCGAGCACGGGTGAGCCCGCCCACGGCGCCAGGGCGGCTCGCAGCGTCTTGCGCCGCTGCGCGAAGGCGGCGTCGATGCAGGAGAAGACCGCCGCCCGTCCGACCCGGGAGGGCGGCGCATCACGGCGCACGAGCCGCACGAGCGCGGAGTCGACGTTGGGCACCGGCCAGAACACGGTGCGCCCGATGTTCCCGGCGAGGCTGACGTCGGCGTACCAGGCGGCCTTGGCGGAGGGGATGCCGTACGTGCGGCTGCCCGGGGGCGCCGCGAGCCGCTCCGCCACCTCGGCCTGCACCATGACGAGCGCGCTGCGCAGCGAGTCGAAGCGCTCGAGCATGCTCAGCAGCACCGGCACGGCCACGTTGTAGGGCAGGTTGGCCACGAGGGCGGTGGGCTCGGGGCCGGGCAGCGACGTCACCGACAGCGCATCGGCGGTCACCACCTCGAGGCGCTCGACGGCGTCCGGCCGCCGCTGCGCCACCGTGAGCGGCAGCTGCGCGGCGAGCACGGGGTCGATCTCCACGGCCGTCACCCGCGCCCCGGCGTCCAGCAGCGCCAGGGTGAGCGAACCGAGGCCGGGCCCCACCTCGACGACGACGTCGCCCGCACCCACGCCGGCGCGGGCCACGATGCGGCGAACCGTGCCGGCGTCCGTGACGAAGTTCTGCCCGAGGGTCTTGGTGGGGCGCACGCCGAGACGGCCTGCCAGGTCCCGCACGTCGGCGGGGCCCAGCAGGCCGTCTCGGGTGGAGTCTGCGGCGATCAGCGCCCGCTCAGCGGAGGCCGAGCTTGCGGCTGCAGGAGGGCCAGGCGCCCCAGCCCTGCGCGGCCTTGAGCTTCTCGCCCATGGCGATCTGCGTCTCGCGGCTGGCCTGGTGGGGCAGGCCGGAGCCGCCCATGGCCTTCCAGGACTGGGCGGAGAACTGCAGGCCGCCGTAGTAGCCGTTCCCGGTGTTGATGGACCAGTTGCCGCCGGCCTCGCACTGCGCGAGGCGGTCCCAGTTGCTGCCGCTCGAGACGGCCGGGGCCGGGGCCGAGGAGCCGCCGTCGGCGGGCGCCGAGGAGGCGGACGGGGACGGCTTCGGCGCGGGGGCCGGGCGCACCTTGGTGCCCTTGAGCACGATCTTGGCCACCGGGGCCGCCACGGTCTCCTCGCCGACCACCGCGCGGCCGACCTCCTGGCCGTCGGCCAGGGTCGCCTCGAGGGTGGTGCGCTTGGTGCCGGTCTGGCCCTTCTGGGAGACCTTGGTCTCGCCGACGAAGAGGTCGCCGCTCTCCTGCTCCTGGGTCTCGAAGGGGATCTCCGAGTCCTCGGTGAAGGTGTTCTTCGCGATCCGCGTCACGGTGACGACCAGGCCGTCGACGAGGGGCGCGGTCGTCGGCACCGAGGCGGTGTCGAGCTCGCCGAGGGCGACGCCGGCCTCGGCGAGGGCGTCGGCCACCGTGGTGGCGGTGCTGGTCACCGGCAGGGTCTGCCCGTCGACCAGGACCTGGACGTCCTTGGGGGTGCTGACCTGCAGGGCCATGCCACCGCGGCCGAGGGCCGCCGAGCGCGAGGCCGACAGGCGGGCGCCGTCGGAGCGCACGTCGAGGTCGGACAGCGCGTCGCCCACGGTCAGGGCGGTGGTCCAGTGGGTCTGCGTCTCGCCGTCGACGGTCAGCGTCAGCGGGCGGGAGTGGCGGACGACGACGGTGTCACCGTCGTCCACGCCCTCACCGACGGCCGGGGCGACCATGTCCTTGCTGGTGACGTCCACGTCGGCGGCCGCCAGGACGGCGTCCACCGAGCGGCCGAAGAGACGGACCTCCTCGGTGTGACCGTCCACGTCGAGGGTCACGGTGGTGTCGTTGACGGCCCAGCCGGCGGTTCCGGCGACGAGAGCGGTGACGACGACGGCCTGCCCGGCGAAGCGGGCGGCACGACCGGTGGGGAGAAAGCGCACGGGGTCCCTAGCGTCGATCTGCCCGGGTACGGGCTCCGGACGACGCTCAGCGCTCGCAGGAGTCCTCCGGGAGGACCGCGCGGGCGGCTCGGCCCGACGCCGGCCGCGCTGCCGGGGCAGCGCGATCTCAGCGGTCGGGGAGTCGACGTCCGGGGCAGTTCCGATCCCGGCTGACGTCGAAGGACGGTAGGTGACGATGTCCGTTTCGACCAGGTTCAAACCCGGCTCACGCGGAATGTTGAAGGCACCTTGACCATTCCTTTGCCGGGGCATGCTGCAGACCGGGCTCTGGGTCACGCGCTGTCTGGACATCACCACGGACCGTAGACGGACTCCGCGGTGTTCGTGAGCATTTCGCAGACCTCGGCCACGTCGCGTCCGAGGACCTCCGCCATCGCCCGCACCGTGTGCGGCACGAGGTGGCTGGCGTTGGGGCGGCCGCGGTGCGGCACGGGGGTGAGGTAGGGGGCGTCGGTCTCGACGAGCACCTGCTCCAGCGGCACGGCCGCGAGCGCCTCCCGCAGCCCGGTGGCGCTCTTGAACGTCACCGTGCCCGCGAAGGACAGGTACCAGCCCCGCTCGGCGCAGGAGCGGGCCATCGCGGCGTCGCCGGAGAAGCAGTGGAAGACCGTGCGCTCCGGCGCGCCCTCGGCCGCGAGCAGGTCGAGGACGTCGTCGTGGGCGTCGCGGTCGTGGATCTGCAGCACCCGGCCCAGCCGCTTGGCCATCGCGATGTGCGCGGCGAAGGACTCCCGCTGCGCCCGGGCGGCGGCCGGGTCCGACCAGTCGGTGCGGAAGCGGTCGAGGCCGGTCTCCCCCACGACCCTGATGCGCGGGTGGGCCGCGAGCGCCTCGACCTCGGCCAGGGCGGCGTCGAGCTCGCCGCGCGCGGCGAGGAGCGGGGCCTCGTTCGGGTGGACCGCCACTCCCCCGAGCAGCCGCGGCCACCGCTCTACGGCCCGCACCGTCCAGCGCGCCGCGGGCAGGTCGCACCCGATCTGCACCGCGCGCGGGACGCCGGCCGCCGCCGCGGCGGCCAGCAGGGCGTCGACGTCGGCGTCGCTGAGGTGGTCGAGGTGGGTGTGGTCGTCGACGACGCCCACCGGCAGCGGCTCGGGGACCGGCGGATACCCCTGCGGCAGGCTCACGGGGTCATCGTGCGCCACGGCCCCGCACCGTCGTGCGCCGGCTGCAGCAGACGCCGCGTCCGGGTCCCGGCACGCGACACGTGCTGCAGCGGCGCTCACCAGCGCAGCCCGCGCTGGCGCAGCACCCGCTCGACGAGCGCCGTGGTCGGCAGCGGCCGCTGCAGCAGGTCCTGGGCGGTCACCACGACGACCCTCCACCCGAGGTCCTCGAGCACGCGCTGGCGCCCGAGGTCCAGCTGGCGCTGCCGCGCCGTCAGGTGGTGGGCGCCGTCGTACTCGACGGCGACGCGCACCGAGGGCCAGCTGAGGTCCGGGCGGGCGACCTCGTGCCCGCCGTCGAGGACGGGGCGCCCGCACACCGGCTCGGGCAGCCCGGCGGCGCGCAGCAGGAGGCGCAGGCGGGTCTCCATCGGGGAGTCCACAGGGTGCCGCACGAGGAAGAGGGCCTCCAGGGCGGCGTCACGCGCAGCGGGGCTCCCCAGCGCGAGGGCTGCGCGCAGCGCCTCCCCGACGTCGTCGGCGCGCCGCCGGACGGCGTCCCCGAGGGCGACGGCCTCGGGGAGGCCGAGGTCGTCGCACCGATCGGCCCACGCCCAGGCCGGGTGGAGCACGGCAGGCCGCCGCGGCGCACGACCGCGGCCGTCGGCACCAGGGCCTGCGGGCTCACCTCCACGCCCTCTACTCGCGGCCGGACCACGCGCGGCGGCACGGCGACGCGCAGCGGCTCGTCCAGCGGGTCACCGGCCCCGAGCGGAGCGGGGAGGTCGAGCAGGGCCACGGCGGTGGCGCCGGCGAGGACCGCGCCCGGGGGCAGGACCAGGAGCGCGGCCCGGCTCCGCAGCTCGAGCGTCCACGGCAGCGCGGCCGGGACCCTGACCTGGCGGTGCGGGGCGCGCAGGTCGCGGGCGCGCAGCCGGCGCGGGGTCAGCCCGAGCGCGAGCGCCTCGCGGACGAGGAAGGGGCGCTCCGCCAGGGACGGCGGCAGCGGCGTGGGCGACGTGGGCGGCGGCACGGACCCACCGTGGCGCCCCCAGCGCCGGACGCCGCAGCCGCCGTCCACAGGCTCGGGCGCTCGGTGACGGCGGCAGGCGCCGTCTGCTGCAGCAGGTGCCGCGTGCCGGTGCCCGGAGGCGACACCTGCTGCAGCGCAGCGGCTCAGCGGCTCACGGGGTCTCGCCGCGCAGGCGGGCGAGCTCCTCCTCGACGATGCCGTCGTCGAGCTTCGTGAAGATCGGCGACGGCGGCCCGACCGGCGTCCCCGGGACGACCGGCCGCGAGGCCCAGGCCGGCGGAGCGGAGTAGTCCCCGGTGATGACGGGGTAGCCCGGCCCGCCGTCGAGGTCGTCGACCTCGACGATGGTCGGCATCGGCTGGAAGACCCCGGTGCCGCCCAGCGCCTCGTGCACGGCCTGGGAGGAGTGCGGCAGGAACGGCGAGAGCAGCGTGTTGAGGTCGACCACGGCCTGGGCCGCCACGTGCAGCACGGTGCGCATGCGCTCGGGGTCGGTCTTGCGCAGCGTCCACGGCGCCTGGTCGGACAGGTACTTGTTCGCCTCGCCGGCCAGGCGCATCGCCTCGGAGACGGCGGCCTTCTGCCGGTGGCTGCCGATGAGGTCGCCCACGACCGCGAAGCCGCCGCGGACGGCGTCCAGCACGGCGTGGTCCTCGGCGGTCAGCGCGCCCGGCTCGGGGATCGAGCCGACGTTCTTGGCGATCATCGAGGCGGTGCGGTTGACGAGGTTGCCCCAGGTGGAGACCAGCTCGTCGTTGGTGCGGCGGCGGAACTGCTCCCAGGTGAAGTCGGTGTCCTGGTTCTCCGGCCCGGCGACGCAGATGTAGTAGCGCAGCGCGTCGGGCTGGTAGCGGGCCAGGAAGTCGCGCACGTAGATGACCACGCCGCGGCTGGAGGAGAACTTGCCGCCCTCCATGGTGAGGAACTCGCTGGAGACCACCTCGGTCGGCAGCTCCAGGGAGCCGTACGCCCCCGGCTCTCCCCCGCGCGCTCCGCGGCCGTCGTAGCCCAGCAGCTCCGCGGGCCAGATCTGGGCGTGGAAGGTGATGTTGTCCTTGCCCATGAAGTACGACGACCGGGCGTCGGGCGAGGACCACCACTTCCGCCAGGCCTCCGGGTCACCGCTCCGGCGGGCCCACTCGATGGACGCCGACAGGTAGCCGATCACGGCGTCGAACCACACGTAGAGGCGCTTGGTGGGCTGGTCCTCCCAGCCGGGCAGCGGCACCGGGATGCCCCAGTCGATGTCGCGGGTCATCGCGCGGGGACGCAGGTCCTCGATGAGGTTGAGGCTGAACTTGATGACGTTGGGCCGCCAGGAGCCCGACTCCTCGCGCCCGTGCAGCCACTCGCCGAGCGCCTCGGCGAGCGCCGGCAGGTCGAGGAAGAAGTGCTGGGACTCCACGAACTGCGGGGTCTCGCCGTTGATGCGGGAGCGGGGGTCGATGAGGTCGACCGGGTCGAGCTGGTTGCCGCAGTTGTCGCACTGGTCGCCGCGCGCGCTGCCGTACCCGCAGATCGGGCAGGTGCCCTCGATGTAGCGGTCGGGCAGGGTCCGCCCGGTGGACGGCGAGATGGCGCCCATCGTCGTCTGCTCGACCATGTAGCCGTTGCGGTGCACGGTGCGGAACAGCTCCTGCACCACGGCGTAGTGGTTGCGCGTGGTGGTGCGGGTGAACAGGTCGTAGGACAGGCCCAGGGCGTGCAGGTCCTCGACGATGAGCCGGTTGTTGCGGTCGACCAGCTCGCGCGGGGTGATCCCCTCGGCCTCGGCCTGGACGAGGATCGGCGTCCCGTGCTCGTCGGTGCCCGAGACCATGAGCACGTCGTGCCCCGCCATGCGCATGTACCGGCTGTAGACGTCGGAGGGCACGCCGAACCCGGCGACGTGGCCGATGTGGCGCGGGCCGTTGGCGTACGGCCAGGCGACGGCGGACAGCACGGAGGTCATGGCAGGGCAGCGTAGTGAGGCCGACACGGGCGAGATCCGCACGTCCAGGGGCTGCTCACCCCACAATGACGGTTTCCGACCACGAGGAGACGCTCCGTGACGACCTGCGGTGCTGCCCGCGCCCGGACCACGGCCCGCCGTGCCGCGGCGACGGGCGCCGTCATCGTGGCGCTGGTCGCGGCCCCGGCCGGTCTCGCGCTCGCGGACTCCCCGACGGAAGGACCGACGTCGACCGCCTCGCCCACGGCCGACGCCACCGCCTCGCCCACGGCCGACGCCACCGACCCGAGCGACGAGCCCAGCGACCCGGACGACCCGCCGACCGACGGGACCACCGACCCGAGCAGCCCCCCGACCGAGGGACCCACCCCCGCAGACCCGCCGACGGCGGGCCCCACGGACCCGCCCACGGCCGAGCCCACCCCGACGAGCCCACCCACCGACGAGCCGGTCCCCACCGACCCGCCGACGGCCCAGCCCACCCCCACCGGCCCGGCGACGCCCGCGGGCCCGCTCGCGCCCGAGCCCACCGCGAGCGCCCCGGTCGTCGAGGTGCCGACGCCGTCCGCCACGCCCTCCCTGCCGGCCAGCGCCCTGACGGAGCCGGTCGTCACGTCCGTGCCGAAGCCGGAGGCCGGGACCGGGACCACGGCGAAGAGGACCAGGACCACCGCCACGGCGTCCTCGGCGCCGGAGATCTCGGTCGTGGGCCTGGCGCCGATCGCCCCGGTCTCAGAGCTGCTGTCGGCGCTGGTGTCCGAGCCCGTCGTCGCCGAGCCCCTGAGCGCGCCCGAGGAGAGCACCGCCGCGGCGCCCGTGCCGCGGCGCGGCACGGAGGTGCTGGGCACCAAGCAGGCGGCGTCCGACGTGCCGCCGCCGGTGTTCGAGGACGAGCCCGCCTGGTCGACGACCAGCCGCCTGCTGCTGCCATTGGGGATCGCCATCGGCGTCGTCTTCGCGCTCACCGGGATGGGGTTCGCCGAGAAGCTGCGCCTGCGCTGGCGCCGGCAGTCGCTCGGCTGATCAGAGGCCGGCGACCCGGTCGCGGGCCTGCGCCAGCCACACCGGCAGGGTGCTGGCGGCGTAGCACGCGCCGGTCACCGCCCCGAAGGTCGCGTGCGGGGAGCGCACGCCGCGACGGGCCAGCGCCGCGGGCCCCCGCCGGCCCACCGCGGCGAGCAGCGCCGTCCACACCACGGCGATGAGGAAGAGCCGCTGGAAGGCCCGGACGTCGTGCGCAGAGGTCTGCCCGGAGGAGCGCAGACCCGGCGGCTTCGAGGTCAGCTCCCACGCCACCTCAGCGCCTCCGACCTGGGCGCACTGGACGGCCACGAGCGCGAGGCGGGTCCGACGGCGCGGCCCGCGCTCGAGACCCCGGGTGGCGTACCAGCCGCCCACGCTGAGGCCATCGGCCAGGGCCGACGTGACCGCGATCCCGAGCGCGACGGCGCGTGCCTGCCCCCGTGCGATCACCTGCGGAGCCTAGGCACGCCGAGCACCTCGGGCCAGACCCCTGGGTCGTGCCGCGGAGGACCACCAGGAGGAGCGCGCAACGGAGCCCCTCTGCTCGGCCCTCGGCAGCGTCGCCGTCCTCAGTACTGGAAGCGGCCGACCAGGGTGCGCATGGCCGAGGCCATCCCCGCGAGGCTCGCGGCGGCCGCCCGGGCGTCCTCGACGCCCTCGCTGGTGGAGGTGGCGGCGGCGGAGACCCCGTCGAGGCTGCGAGCGATCTGGGCGGTGCTGCCGGCGGCCTCGCTGACGCTGCGCGTCATCTCGGCCGTCGTCGCGGTCTGCTCCTCCACCGCGCTGGCGATGGTGGCCTGGTAGTCGTTGATCCTGACGATGATGTTCGAGATATCCCCGATCGCCGTCACGGCGCCGGAGGTGTCGGCCTGGATGGCCTGCACCCGGCGCCCGATGTCCTCCGTCGCCCGCGCGGTCTCCTGCGCCAGCTCCTTGACCTCGTTGGCGACGACCGCGAAGCCCTTGCCCGCCTCACCGGCCCGGGCCGCCTCGATCGTGGCGTTCAGGGCCAGGAGGTTCGTCTGCTCCGCGATCGAGGTGATCGTCTTGACGACGTCCTCGATGCGGTCGCTGGACTCGCCGAGCGAGACGATGGTGGTGTTCGTGGCGTCCGCCACCGCCACGGCCTCGCCGGCCACTTGAGCGGCCTGGCTGGTGCTGTGGGCGATCTCGCGGATGCTGGCGCCCATCTCCTCGGAGGCGGCGGAGACGGTCTGCACGCTGGCCGAGACGTCACCCGCGGCGGAGGAGACGGCGCGGAGCTCGTGCACCGAGGCCTGCGCGCCCTCCGCGAGCCGGCTGCTCGTCGCCGTCAGCTGCTCGGCGGCGGCGGAGACGTCGACGGCGTTCTGGGCCATCGCCACGACGGCGGCCCGCGTCGAGGTCACCGTGCCGTTGAGCGCCTGCGCGAGGCGACCGAGGTCGTCGCGAGAGGCCACCGCAGCCACGACCCGCAGGTCGCCGCCAGCGACCGCCTCGAGGAGCTGGACGTGGCTGCGCAGGGCCTGGCTGATCCGCCGCGCGACGCGCAGGCCGGCGAACAGGGCCACCGCGACGCCGACCACGAGCAGGACGATGATCTGGCGCTCCGCCGAGACGACGGTGTGCTCGAACTCGGTGCCGGCCTGGAGGTCCTCGACCGCCGCGTCGGTCGCCTCGGCCAGGCCTGCCTCGTACGCCTTGCGCAGGTCGCGGTTCGGGCCCATCGCCAGGGCCAGCGCAGCGTCGGCATCGGTCGCGCTGAGGGCGAACTCCTCCTCCACCGCCGCGAACCAGGTGTCGATGCCCTCCGAGACCTCGTCGATCCTCGCCGTCTGCCCGGCGGCCGCCGTCTCCCGGCTGCGCTGCAGCGCGGCCCGGATGGTGTCGTGGCGCCCGGAGAACTCCTCCTCGAAGCTGGCGTCGCCCGTGATGAGGAAGCCGCGCTCGTCGGTGGCGGCCGCCTTCGCGGCCAGCGCCGCCTCCTGCAGCCCGGTGATGTGGGGCACCTGGTGCCCGAGCTCCAGGTCGCGCGTGCCCTGGAGGTGGCCCATCCTCACGACCGCCAGCACGCCGACGGCCACGGCGACGACGGCCACCAGCAGGAGCGAGGCGATGACCTTCGCGCCGACGGAGGCGTTCTGGAGCTGGCGCCGCTCAGGCTCGGCAGGGTCGCTGGTGTGTGCCATGGGGTCTCCTGGTGTCACCACAGGTCGCTGTGCTCGGCCCGTCCGTGGAGGACGCGCACGGTCCCCATCGGGCTGAGCGCGGCCGACGTGAGCCTTTCACCCGCCGATGTCACAGGCAGTCACGCGGCTGTGACGGGAGCGACGCCGGGCGTCGTCAGGCGCTCGTGCGCCGCCGGTGCAGGAAGGCGCCGATGCGCTCGACGGCGCGCTCGAGGTCCTCCACGTGCGGGAGGGTGACGATCCGCAGGTGGTCCGGTCGCGGCCAGTTGAAGCCGGTGCCCTGCACGAGCAGGATCCGCTCCTGGACGAGGAGGTCCAGCACCAGCTGTTGGTCGTCCTCGACCCGGTGCACGGCCGGGTCCAGGCGCGGGAAGCAGTACAGCGCGCCCTTGGGCGTGACCACGGAGACGCCCTCGATGGCGTTGAGCATCTCCACCGTGCGGTCGCGCTGCTCCAGCAGCCGGCCGCCGGGCAGGATCAGGTCGTTGATGCTCTGGTGCCCGCCGAGCGCGGCCTGGATCGCGTGCTGGGCCGGCATGTTCGCGCACAGGCGCATGCTGGCCAGCAGGGTCAGGCCCTCGATGTAGCTCTGGGCGTGCTTCTTGGGCCCCGACAGCACCACCCAGCCCGAGCGGAAGCCCGCGACCCGGTAGGCCTTGGACAGGCCGTTGAAGGTCAGGCACAGGACGTCGGGTGCCAGCGCCGCCGTGGAGACGTGCTCCACGCCGTCGTAGAGGATCTTGTCGTAGATCTCGTCGGAGAAGATGATCAGGCCGTGCCGACGGGCCAGCTCGACGATCCCCTCCAGCAGCTCGCGCGAGTAGACCGCGCCGGTGGGGTTGTTCGGGTTGATGACGACGATGCCCTTGGTGCGGTCGGTGATCTTCGCGGCGAGGTCGTCGAGGTCGGGCCACCAGTCGGCCTGCTCGTCGCAGGCGTAGTGCACGGGCGTGCCGCCGGCGAGCTTCGTCGACGCCGTCCACAGCGGGTAGTCCGGCGAGGGGATCAGCACCTCGTCGCCGTCGTCGAGCAGCGCCTGCAGCGACATCGCGATGAGCTCCGAGACGCCGTTGCCGAGGTAGACGTCCTCGACGTCGAGCCCGGTGATCCCCTTGGACCCGTGGTACTGGACGACGGCCCGCCGCGCCGAGAGCAGGCCCTTGGAGTCTCCGTAGCCGTGGGCCGAGGGCAGGGCGCGGATCATGTCGACGAGCAGCTCGTCGGGCGCGTCGAAGCCGAAGATGGCAGGGTTGCCCGTGTTGAGCTTGAGCACGCGGTGGCCCTCGGCCTCGAGGCGCTGGGCCTGGGCCAGCACCGGGCCGCGGATGTCGTAGAGGACGTCCGCGAGCTTGCTGGACTGGTTGACCTGCACCTGTTCCTCCTCCGGCGCGCGCTGCGCACGGACCATGGTGCCCCAGCAGGACTCCCGCTGGCACCGCTCCCGACCCACCGGTGACGAACGATCCCTCTGCCTCAGCTCGAAGGTCGGAGGTCTGCGACCGGGCTCGACGACGCCCTCGGGTCGTCCACAGAGGCGCACTCGGGTCCACGGCCTTCACCGAGGCGCCCGAGCGCGAGGGCACCTGGCGCACGCGGTCAGCTGGCGCCAGCCCAGCGCAGGGCGGCGAGCACCGCCAGGGCGACGCACGCGAGCACGAGCACGAGCAGGCTCCACAGCGCGGCACGCGTCAGGCGTCGCCTCAGAACCAGCAGCAGGGCACCGGTCACCACGAGCGACTCGAGCATCATCAGTGCGGGGACGGCCACGACCCCCCACCTGTCCAGCGCCGACGGCATGCACGTGAGCATGAGCGCCGCCCCGAGGGCGATCGGTGCGAGAACTCGCTCTTCGCACCGCTCAGCAGTGGCGATGTACACGAGGACCGTCGAGCAGCCGCGGACGCACTCAGCACCGGCGGTCAGCGCCAGGAGCGGCGCTGCGGACACGAAGTCGTCAGAGAACACCACCGCGAGGACGACGGGAGAGAGCAGCGCGACCACGAGCGGCGCCGCCGCGATGAGGGCGACGGCGAGCACGGCCTCCCGTGAACGGCGGCGCCCGTCACCCAAGGATCTCCACTGGGCCAGCAGCCCGGCGGCGACCACCGTGCTGACCTGCGGCATGACGACCGTCATCAGCAGGTAGGACGGCTGCAGCAGCCCGTTCGCCGTCTGCCCCAGCCCGCTGACGACCAGACCGCGCACGTAGGTGTCGACCCCGCTGCGGCTCACCAGCAGGAGGAGTCCCGCCAGCACGCCGGGGACGAGCTGGCGCAGGAGGTGCGGGTCCACCCGAGGGCGGGCGCGGCCGCCCTCGGGTGGCCTGGAGGCGACCACCACGGTCGGTACCGCCGCCAGCGCCGGCACGGCAAAGCCGACGACGATCGCGACCGCCGCGAGGACCGCTGACCCGCGCTCGGCTGCCACCGCGGTCACGGCCAGGGATCCTCCGACGCCCGCGACGGTGGAGACGAGGTGCTGCGCGCCCCGGTCGGTGCCTCGCAGGAGCGCGTTGGCGAAGTAGGAGCCCGTTGCTGCCAGGGAGGCCGCCACGACCATGGGCTTGCCGACTACGTCCCCGGCGAGACCGAGCCGCGAGGCCAGTGCAGGTGGCGCGAGCGCGACGGCCAGCGCGACCACAGCGGTCGCGGTGAGGACGGCCGCCCCGATCGTAACCACCGTGCGGGCGCCCCTGGCCGGGTCCTCGCGCAGGGCGCGGAACTCACGGGTCGCCACGGACCACAGGCACAGGAACCCGAGCCCCGCCGTGAGACCGGTGACGGTGGACAGCTGACCGACCGCGCCCACCACGCCCGGGGTGAAGGCCTGCGCCAGCACCTTCGTGCGCACGAGGCCACCGACCAGGCTGACCCCTGCCGCAGCGAGGTAGAGGACGGTCGCCACCCGGGCTGCGCGAGGGTCAGCCAGCGCCACCGCACCTGCCCTGGCAGCTGCCGCAGCACGGTGACGGATCCTGCGGCGCACCGGCTCGCCAGTCGACGGAGGTGGTGCCGCAGGCGGAGGGCCCGCTCGAGCCCCTGGGCAGCGACCCGGCGCCAGGCGCGCACGTCCTCGCCCACCACGGAGTCGACCCGTCCTGCGCACGTGACGACGAGGTCCGGGGGCAGCTCCCCCCAGGGGTCGTGCACCCACTCGCCCTCGAGCGGCATCCCCAGCCCGACGAAGACGGTGCCGGGCTCGGCAGTGCACGCACCGTCGAGCACCTCCGTCCAGTCCTCGTGGCACCCGTGCGTCGCGAGGACCGCCCGGGCGCCGCCAGAGGGTCCAGGCGCGCAGCGGCTCCGCCAGCCTCCCCCTCGGGGCCTCCGACGAGGGCGACCCGGGCCGTGGCGGCGACGAGCTCCTGGTCATCGCGCCCCTCGTCCAGGCCGTCCACGTGCAGGCCGAGGGCGGTTTCGGCGACCCGGAAAGGGGCGACGCGGCACGTCGCCCGTACGGGGAGCCGCGGCTCGATCAGCACGGACCGGGCTCGCTCACCATGGCTCGGACGACGTCGCTCCACGTCTCCTGCGGCGCAGGGGCGGCGGGTGCGGCTCCGGGGCGCACCTCGTGAGCGTCCTCGACCATGATCACGCGTTCCCTGAGGCGGGGTGGGAGCTGCAGACCCGCGACGAAGACCGGCCTTCCGGTCGCCAGCGCGTTCCCCAGCTTGGCGGGAACCAGCGTGCGTGCCCGGGCCCCACCTCGGTAGGGGAGCACCATGGCGGAGCAGTGGTCCAACAGGGGCGGGAGATCGCTGAGCGGCACCGGATCCCCGACGACCACCGAGGCCCGCCGCAGCACATCGCTGGCCCGCTCGTCCGCCACTCCGACGATGCGCAGCGGCACCCGCGACGCGAGGCGCGCGAGGAACTCGACGTCGACGTCCTCGTAGCGGATCGTCCCGAAGTAGCCGACGGGCCCCCCGACCGGAGGTGGAGACCACTCGTAGCTGGTGAACTCGTCGTCCGCGACGGGAGAGAGCACCCGGACCACGGCGCCGCGACTCGACCACGACGCCGCCACCTCGGGCGAGTCGGTCGTCACGAGCACCTGGCCGCGGGCGGAGCGGCGGGCGATGTCCGCCTCGACGCGACGCCACCCCCTGGGCGGCCAGTACGAGCTCGGGACGGTGCTCCAGTCCAAGACGCTGTCGTACACCAGCACGTCTGGCCGCATGCGCAATGCGGCCTTCCACGCGCGCCGAGACGGCAGGTACAGGACGACGACGAGGCGGGGCCCACGGCGCCGGCGCAGGACGCGCAGCGGCAGCAGACCGTGGCGCACCGTGACCCCTGCGGGGACCGGGTTCTCCATGCCCGGAGCCGCAGCGGTCGACCGGTGGAGCACTCGGTGCGAGGCCAGGGCAGCCAGCACGTGCCGCAGCCCCCGCGGGTGCGGATCTTGGAAGAGGACCTCGAAGCCGAGCGAGGCGGCCGCTCGCGCGATGGCCTGGTGGCGCTGCCACATGAAGTTCCACCGGACCGAGCTGAGGATCACCATCTGCGGAGCACCGGGGACCGGGACCACCACCACGCTCCTCTCTTCGTCCGTGCTGAGCTGATCACATCTTCCACGGTGGACCGGTCCGCAGCCACGGCGTCACACCGGTGGCGTAGCGGGTCTGGCGGAGGCCCTGACAGGCCCCGACGAGCCTCACCCAGACGCACCACGCGTGGTTGTCAGCCGAAGAGACTGCGTGAGAGGGTCCAACGACCTCGAGGAGCCACAACCTCGTGCCCCACCGGGCGCGAGGCGTCGAGGACGTCCGAGCGGAAGAACCAGGGGGCGGAACGCCGTGCTGTTCGAGTGCAGCTCCCTGAAGGCCCCAGCCCCCGCCGGCCCGCCCAGCCGCGGTGGGCTGCCGTCGCGCGCACGGATCGGCGAGCGTTCCTAGTGGGCGTCGACGGCCACCTGGCACCGAGCAGCCCTCATCCGGGCTCACGAGCAGGCCACCACGCAGGCCACCACGCAGGCCCAGAGGCGCGGAGCCGTCGCGCTCGTCTCCTGGGCGCCTGGCCCGGCCACCGCGCCGGTGGCCACGGCGTCCGGTGACGGAGCCAGCGCCGGAGCACCGGCTGCCGCCCTCCCAGGAAACCCGCTGGGCGGCGAACCTCTCCCAGGACATCTGCCGTCGACACGCCCAGGGCGAGACGGTCACGGCTACCTGGTTCAACCACGCCTCGGCGCTGGCCTCGTACTCCGCCGCCGTGGACCTGTCCCACCTGAGCCACGTAGGTGTGGATGGCACCCTCCTCCGGCTGATGCTCGATCCGCGCACCCCGCGGACGAGCGCGGACCTCGTCATCCCGCTGGTCCTCCGGGACCTGAAGCACGCGCCGAGGGTGGGGCTGCTCGGCAGCCAGCCCGACCAGCTGAAGCGTGCGGCTGCACGCTTGGCCGCGTACCCGTCCCACCCGGAGGTGGTCTTCCTCCAGGACGGTTACGAGGGTCGCATGGAGCCTGACGAGCTCGCCGACCACTTGCAGTCCCTCCAGCTCGATGTGCTGGTCATCGGCTTGGGAGCGCCACTGCAGGACCACTACGCGGCGGCCCTGGCACGCAGGAGCGCTGGCCCGGCTATCGTCCTGACCTGCGGAGGCTGGCTCGACCAGGTCACCTACGACTCGTACTACCCGGCGCTGGCCTACAGGCTCAAGCTCAACTGGCTGGCGCGGCTGGTCCGAGAGCCTCGTCGCCTGTGGCGCCGTTACACCCTCGTCGCAGCGAGGGCGCTCCTCAACGGGAAGGGACTGGCGGACTACGTGATGGTCCAGGGCGGCGTCGGCTTCGAACGGGCTCGGGCGGCGGCCACGACCTCGGTCGGCTCTGATGCGCCGTAGGCCCCTGCTCAGGGCTGGTGACGCTCAGCCGGCGCACGTCGACAGCGCGCCGAAGAGCTCAGAGCACGCAGCGCCTGCGGCCCTTCCCCTCGCGGAGACGGAGGAGGGTCCTGCGGATGACGAGCTCAGCCGCGCCGGTGACCACGGGGACCGCGCAGTGCTGGTCGTCCTCGCGTCCTACCCGTTCCTCTGGTGCGCCGGACTGGCCGGCGCCTACTGGCCCCTCCTGGCTCTGGTCACCGTCTGGGCCGCGAGGCGCAGAGCGCTGGACCTGAGCGCCGCGCTCGCGGTGTCGGTAAGCGGAGTGCTCCTCGTGAGCACGTCGATCGGAGTGACGGCGCTCCAGGCCCCCGTCGGCCGGGTCCTGTCGGTGGCGGGGAACGTCTCAGTCTGGCTGGCGGTGTCAGCGCTGATCGTCCTCGCCCGAGAGGAGCGCTTCCGCGGACGTCTCGAAGTCGTCGTGCTGGGGCTGAGCACCGTCCAGGGGGCCTTCATCGCGATGGCCCGGGTGTTGTACCCGCTCGAGGTCCCGCTGCCGCTGCGCACCCGCGCGCTGGAGACCTTCCCATCGGGCTTCCGCGCCTTCGCCGAAGGCCGGCTCATCTACCTGGACTGGCTCGGCGGCGAGGCCTTCCGGTCGGCAGGGATGAGCGCACAACCCACCTGGAGCGGCGCTCTCGGTGCTGTCGCGCTCATCCTCGCGCTCTCGAAGGTCGTCGGCACCAGGCTCAGGTCTCGTCGGGCGCTCTTCCTCGCCGTGAGCGCCGCAGCCTCGCTGCTCGCTGTGTGGTACTCCCTGAGCCGCGCCACCTACGGCGCCTTGGGACTGGCAGCCTGTGCCGCGCTCGCGGTGTGGCTCCTGCGCACGCGCCCACGACTGTTCTACGTGCTGCTGGTGCCCCTCGGCCTCGCAGGCATCGCTGCGGCGATCGGGACGGCGGCGGCGCTGGGGCAGATCCTCAGCGACCTCAACTCCGCCCGAGCGGGCTCGCTGGAGGCGAGGGGTGCCATCTACGCGAGGACGTGGCAGCTGATCACGGAGTCGAACAACCCTCTGCTCGGTTACGGCATCAAGCCGCAGGAGTCCGAGCTCGTGGCGAGCGTGGCGACGCACTCCACGTACCTGGGCATGCTGTTCCGGGGCGGCGCCCTCGGGCTCCTCCTGGTCATCGTGCTGCTGCTGCTCACGCTCCTCAAGGCGGTCGTCGCCCGGCAGGCCGGCAGCGCGGCCACCACCACGTTCATCCTCGTCTGGTGCGCGCTGGAGGACCTCGACGCCGGTCACCTCTTGCCGCTGGCGCTCGTCCTGGCCGCCAGCGCCAGAGTGGCGAGCTTCGCGCCCCCCGACCCACCGGGCGGTGCAGCGACAGGGGAGCCGACGTCCACAGCCCTGCCGTCCTGGCCCAACAGGCACCCCGTCCGCGGATAGCGGATCTCCAGCACCGCCGAGCGGCGGCCGCGCCGCGGCACGGGCCTGGGCCGCTGCCCGTGCTGGCGCCGGTGGCAGCAGGCCGGCAGCGGCAGCGGCTCGGCTCAGGGGGCGATCCCCGCCGCGCGGCGCGTCCGCCGGTTGGCGTGCGGCGACCACCGCGGCACCGCCGCGCCCATGACGCCCGCCGCCACGGCTCCGGCCACGCCCATCGCCACGATGCCGGCGCCCAGGCTGCCGAGCGCCGCCCCGGCGGAGACCACGAGCGGCCCCGCGCCGGCCCCGGAGTCCTGGATCAGCCGCCAGATGCCGAGGAACTGCGAGCGCACGGCTGCGGGCGCGGTGTCGGCGCCGAGGGTCATCATCACGCCGGAGCCGATGCCGTTGCCGAACCCGAGGACGGCCGCCACCACGGCGACGCCGCCGATCGTGCCCACCGTCGGCAGCGCGAGCAGCGCAGCTCCCATGACGAGCATCGACGGCACGGCCACCCACAGCCGGCCGAAGCGGTCCATCACCGCGCCGGCCGGGTAGAAGAGCAGCATGTCCACCGCGCCGGCGAGCGCGAAGATCACGGACGTCGTGGACGGCGCGAAGCCCAGGTGCTCGGCCCACAGCGGCAGCACCACCTGCCGGGCGCCGCGCACGGCGCCGACCAGGAGGACGCCGACGCCGAGCGTGGCGAAGATCCGCCAGTTCCCCACGAGCACCGAGTGCAGCGTCGCGGGGCTGGCCTGGCGCCGGCGCACCGTCTCGGCCCCGGCGACGTCGGGCACCGCGAGCACGACGACGACCACGACCAGCGCCAGGCCCGCTCCCAGCCAGTACGAGGCGCGGATGCCGGCCACGTGCACGAGCCCCGCGCCGATGAAGGGCCCGAGGAAGGAGCCGATCCGGCCCGCGCCCCCGAGGGTCGACAGCGCCCGCGCGCGGTAGCGGGGCGGCGTCACCACGGTGAGGTAGGACTGCCGGGCGAGGTTGAACACGGCGTTCGTCGCGCCGGTGGCGAGCACGCACACCGCGAGGACGACGACGTCGCGGGCCAGGGCGGCGCCGGTGAGGGTGACCACGGCGATGCCGGCGGCGATGAGCATCGCCCGCCGGTCCCCCACCCGGGCGGCCAGGGCACCGGCGGGCAGGTCGGCGAGGATCTGCCCGATCCCCAGCATCGCCGCGAGCAGCCCGGCCACCGCCAGCGACGCCCCCAGCCGGCCGGCGGAGATGGGGACGATCGGGATGATCGCCCCGACGCCCATCTCGAACACCAGCGCCGGCGCGAACACCCCGGCGACCGAGCGCCGGGTGAGGAAGCCGCCTGCCTCCGAGGTCACCGGCGGCTCACCCCAGCAGGGCCACGTCGCTGATCGCGGTCTTGTCGAAGACGGGGTCGCCGGGGCCGGTCGTCGCGTCGATGCGCAGCTGCACCTGCGAGGCGACCACCGGCTCGATCTCGACCACCTGGGCCTCGCGGACGCCGTCCGCCAGGGTCTGCGGGATCTCGCGGCCGTCGACGAGCCACGTCACCTGGGTGATCCGCCGCTCCTGGGCGTAGCGGTCGGCGCCGGTGGCGGGGTCGGTCTTGGCGTAGCCGTTGACGAGACCGAGGGCCTTGACCGGCCGCTTGGTGTCGAGCGTGAAGGTCAGGACGGCGCCGGAGCCGTTCCCGTCCATCCGCCAGGCCGTGGCCGGGTCGGCGTCGAGCATGTGCGCGGCGTCGTACGTCGTCGGCTTCCCGGCGGCGTCCCGGCTGGCGGGCGAGGTGGCCGGCACCTGCGCGCTGGCGGCCGCCGTCCACGACGAGCGGGACGCCGCGCCGTCCGGGGCCTCCTCGCTCGCGCTGGTGCCGCCGGTCAG
>NZ_JBZYWI010000001.1:0-69156 GCF_058932755.1 Quadrisphaera sp. DVD1 | reverse complement strand
GGGCCGACGCGGGCCTCGTCGCCGTCGACGACGCCCTCGAGCGCTCCACCCAGGAGCTCGGGTTCGCCCGGGCGCAGTTCGGCGACGAGGCGGCCGGGCCCTTCGAGCAGGCCCTGGCCAGCGCCCGCGCCGACCTGGGCGCGGCCTTCGCCGCGCGCCGCCGGGCCGACGAGGTCGACGTGCCCGAGCCGCAGCGCCGCGCGCTGCTGGAGGAGGTGCTGCAGCGGTGCACCGCCGCCGACGCGGCCCTCGACGCCCAGGCGGAGGCCTTCTCGCGGCTGCGCGACGTCGAGCGCACGCTGCCGCAGGTGCTGCCCCAGCTGGCCGAGCAGCACGCGGCCCTCGTGGCGCGGCTGGCCTCCGAGCGCGCGCGCCTCGAGACCCTCGGCAGCCGCTACGCCCCCTCGGCGCTGGTCAGCGTCCGCGGCAGCGCCGACCAGGCCGAGCAGCTGCTGACCTTCGCCGCCGAGGAGCTGGGCCAGGCCCGCGACGAGCAGGCCTCCGGCGCCACCGGCGAGGCCACGGTCAGCGCGCAGGCGGCCCGCGGCGCGCTGGCGCAGGTGCAGGCGCTGCTGGACGCCGTCCCGCGCCTGGAGTCCGACCTCGCCGACGCGGCCTCGCGCCTGGCCACCGCCCGCGCCGACACCGAGGAGGACCTGGCCGAGGCCCGCGGCCTGTCCCGCGCCGGGGGCGGCACGCCGGAGCTGGCCGGGCTCGTGGCCCGCGCGGAGCAGGCCCTGGCGGCCGCCGACAGCGCGGGCGGGCGCGACCCGCTGACCGCCGTCCGCCGCCTGGAGGAGGCCGACGTCGCCCTCGACCGCGCCCTCGCCTCCGTGCGGGAGCAGTCCGTGCGCGCCGAGCGGGCCCGGGCCGCGCTGCGGCAGGCGCTGCCGGCCGCGCGCGCGGAGGTGGCCGCGGCCACCTCGTACCTGCGCACCCGGCGCGGAGCCGTGGGCAGCAGCGCCAGGACGCACCTGGCGCAGGCCCGCGAGCTGCTCACCGACGCCGAGCAGTTCGCCGACGCCGACCCGGTGCGCGCCCTGGCCGCGGCCCAGCAGGCCGACGGCCTCGCCGAGGAGGCCCAGCGCGAGGCCGCCGAGGACGTCGACGGCTTCGGCGGCCCCGGGGGCTTCGGCGGCGGCGGGTACGGCGGCGGGTACGGCGGCGGCTACGGCGGACGCCGGGGCTACCGCTCCGGGGGCGGCCTGGAGGCCGCAGTGATCGGCGGCATCCTCGGCGGGATGCTCGGCGGCGGAGGCGGCGGCATCAGCATGGGTGGCGGTGGCTTCGGCGGCGGCGGGGGCGGCTTCGGCGGTGGAGGCGGCTTCGGCGGCAGCGGCGGCGGCTTCGGCGGTGGCGGCCGGTTCTGAGGCCCCCACCGCCCTGCCGGAGCCCCGCTGCCCCGCGGGTCAGCGCCGGCGGTAGCGCCGCATGGAGACCGGCCCGAACACCGCGACGAGGCCGGCGCTGACCGCCAGCACCACCGCGATGCTCCTCCCCGGCACCTGGCCGGCCATGAGGTCGCGCACGCTCGTCACCAGGTGCGACAGCGGGTTGACGTCGACGAAGGCCTGCAGCCAGCCCGGCATCGTGGCGGGGTCGACGAAGATGTTGCTGGCGAAGGTGAGCGGGAACAGCACCATCATGCTGATCCCCATCACGGCGTTCGGGGAGCGCACCGACAGGCCGACGAGGATCCAGACCCACGCCAGCGCGAACGAGAAGAGCAGCACGAGGGCGACGGCCGCCAGGACGCCGAGCACGCCGCCCGCGGGGCGGAAGCCGAGGACCACGCCGAGGACGACCACGACGGTCGAGGCCATCGCGAACCGGGCGACGTCGCCGAGCATGGCCCCCACGAGCGGCGAGGGCTGCCACACCGGCAGCGAGCGAAAGCGGTCGAACATGCCCTTGTCGATGTCGGTGGCGAGGGTCAGCCCCGTGTACATCGTGATGAACGCCGTGGTCTGCACGAGGATCCCCGGCAGGAGGAACTGCAGGTAGGCCCCGGTGGAGCCCGCCAGCGCCCCGCCGAAGAGGAACGTGAACATCAGCGTGAACATCACCGGGAACGCGGTGACGTCGAAGAGCTGCTCGGGCACGTGCTTGATCTTCAGCAGCGCGCGCCAGCCGAAGGTGAACGACGTCGCCACGGCGCCGGGGCGCGGCGGGCGCGGGCGCGAGGTCAGCGCGGTGCGCAGCGCCTCGGTCGAGGCCTCCCCCTCGGCGGTCCCCGCGGTGGCGGGCAGGGTCGTGGTCATGCGGCGCTCCCGGTGGTGGCGGTGTCGGCGGTGACGGCGTCTGAGCTGTCGGCGCCGGTGGGTCCGGCGGAGTGCCCGGTGAGGGCGAGGAAGACCTCGTCCAGGCTCGGCTGGCCGAGGGAGAAGCCCGCCACGCCCACTCCGGCCGCGCCGAGCTCCGCCAGGGCGCGCGCCACCGGCGCGGGGTCGGCGACCCGGGCGGTGAGCACGGCCGGGTCGGAGGCGACCTCCACCGGGGCCGAGAGCGCCGCAGCGAGCAGGGCGGCCGCGTCGGCGCGCTGGGCGGGGTCGAGGAGGCGCACGTGCAGCGCTCCGGTGCCCACCGAGGCCTTGAGCTGCCCGGAGGTGCCCTCGGCGATCACCCGGCCGGTGTCGATGACCGCGATCCGGTCGGCGAGCTGGTCGGCCTCGTCGAGGTACTGGGTGGTCAGCAGCACGGTCGTGCCCTGCGCCACGAGCGCCCGGACGATGTCCCAGACCTGGTTGCGGCTGCGCGGGTCCAGGCCCGTGGTGGGCTCGTCGAGGAAGATGAGGTCGGGGGTCACGACGAGGCTCGCGGCGATGTCGATGCGCCGCCGCATGCCGCCGGAGTAGCGCTTCACCTGCCGTCCCGCGGCGTCGGAGAGCCCGAACGCGCTGAGCAGCTCGGCGGTCCGGTCGCGCGCCGCGGCCCGCGAGTGCCCGAAGAGCCGGGCCAGCAGCACGAGGTTCTCCGCGCCGGTGAGGTCCTCGTCGACGGACGCGAACTGACCGGTCAGGGCCACCCGGCTGCGCACGCGGTCCGCCTCGCGGACGACGTCGTGCCCCAGCACCAGCGCCTGCCCGGCGTCGGGGCGCAGCAGCGTCGCGAGCATCCGGATGGTCGTCGTCTTGCCCGCCCCGTTGGGGCCCAGCACCCCGAAGACGGACCCCTGCGGGACGGCGAGGTCGACGCCGTCCACGGCCCGGGTCGTGCCGAAGCTCTTGACCAGGCCGGACGCCTCGATCGCCAGGGTCGCTGCCACAGCGCCTCCTCTCGACGAGCGGCCCGCGCGGGACGCTCCCAGGGGTCGACGCCTCCGGGGACCGGGACTCATCGGTCTCTGCCCCGCACCCCTGCGATGAGTCGGCGGCGCCGCGGGCGTCTGCCGTGCGACCCGCCCCCTGGAGGCCGCCATGACCCGACCCTTCGAGGTCGCCGACGCCAGCGCGATGCCCGCCGACCTCGCCACGGTCGGCGTCCTGGCGCGCCGGCAGCTGGCAGCGCGCCGGCGCGGCGTCGGCCTGCGGGTGCAGGGCGCCAGCCCGCGCCTGCGGGAGCTGCTCGTGCTGGTCGGCCTCGACGCCGTGCTCCTGGGACCGCCGGACGCCCAGGAGGACGGGCCGGGGTCAGTCGAGGTGGTCGGGGAGGCCGAAGTGGGCGAAGAGGGCCGGGCCCACGAAGTTCGTGATGCTCGCGACCTTGCCGTCGCGCACGCCGAGGACGTGGATCGCCCACGGCTCCCGCCGGGTGCCGACGCCGGTGGGCTTGTACTGCGCGAGGGCCGGTGACCCGTTCGCGCTCACCCGCAGCACCCGTGACCCGCGGCAGGCCGCGCCGGGCCCGAGGTGCCAGGCCGCGATGTCCGCCGGACCCCGCAGCCACAGGGCGAACGGCGGCATGCTCTGCGTGGCGTCCTCGTGCAGCAGGGCCACCAGCGCCGTCATGTCGTAGGCCTCGAACGCCGCCACGTAGCGCTCCAGCAGGGCGGCGTGCTCGGGGTCGAGCGCGTCGAGGTCGTCGCCGCGGTCGCTCAGGGACAGCGCGCC
Source organism: Quadrisphaera sp. DVD1 (assembly GCF_058932755.1). Classification (NCBI taxonomy): domain Bacteria; kingdom Bacillati; phylum Actinomycetota; class Actinomycetes; order Kineosporiales; family Kineosporiaceae; genus Quadrisphaera; species Quadrisphaera sp. DVD1. Next base: position 65,107 of record NZ_JBZYWI010000001.1, on the reverse strand, counting down.
CAGGGTGGCGCGGGCGCGCTGCAGGGCGCTGTTGACCGCCGGGACGGACGTGTCGAGCAGCTCGGCGACCTCGTCGGCGTGCCAGCGCAGCACCTCGCGCAGGATGAGCACCGCGCGCTGGCGGGGCGGCAGGTGCTGCAGCGCCGCCACGAAGGCGAGGCGCACCGACTCGCGGGCCACCGCGACCTCCGCGGGGTCGCCCGTCTCGGGCATGACCCGGCCGTCCGGGACCGGCTGCAGCCAGGTCTGCTCGGCCAGCGGCTCGCCCAGGGAGGACTGCACGGGCGGGGACGCCGTGGGCGAGAGGTCGACCGGCAGGGCCCGCCGCCGCGTGCCGTCGAGGGCGTCGAAGCACACGTTGGTGGCGATCCGGTACAGCCACGAGCGCAGGCTGGCGCGCCCGTCGAAGCGGTCGAGCGCCCGCCAGGCCCGCACCATCGTCTCCTGCACCGCGTCGTCGGCGTCGAAGCCGGACCCGAGCATCCGGTAGCAGTAGCCGGTGAGCTCGCGGCGGTGGTCCTCGAGCTGCTCGGGCCGCGCGCGGCTCTGGCCCGGCACCTGCTGAGCCGTCGCCGTCGTCGTCGTCGACACGGCACTGCTGGTCGTGGGAACCGCCACCGCACACCTCCGCTGGGAGCCTGCCGACGATCCTGGCAGCGCCCGCTCGTCCGATCAAGTGTTCGAGCGCACGAGATCCCGGAGCCGCAGGGCCGCCCGCGGGGCCGCCGCTGTGGCGGCCGACCCGGCGCCGGGCCATGCTGGGGTGAGGCACGACCACGGCCCGCGAGGGCACGAGCACGTCGAGACGAGGAGCGGACACATGGCGCAGCAGTCGCTGCTGGGGCGGATCGGTCAGCTGGCGCGGGCGAACCTCAACGCCCTCCTGGACTCCGCCGAGGACCCGCAGAAGATGCTGGACCAGATGGTGCGCGACTACACGCAGGCCATCCGCGAGGCCGAGGCGTCGGTCGCGCAGACCATCGGCGACCTGCGGCTGCTCGAGGAGGACCACACCGAGGCGCAGGCCACCGCGCGCGAGTGGGGCTCCAAGGCCGTCGCCGCGAGCCGCAAGGCCGACTCCCTGCGCGCCGAGGGCAACGCCACCGAGGCCGACCGCTTCGACAACCTCGCCAAGATCGCCCTGCAGCGCCAGATCGCCGAGGAGCAGCAGGCGAAGGGCTTCGAGCCGCAGATCGCCTCGCGCACCGAGGTCGTCGACAAGCTCAAGAAGGGCCTGGAGGGCATGCGCTCCAAGCTCGAGGACCTCAAGGGCAAGCGCAACGAGCTCGTCGCCCGCAACCGCATGGTCCAGGCGCAGAGCCGCGTGCAGGACGCCGTCGGCGCCCTCGACCTCATGGACCCGACGAGCGAGGTCGCCCGGTTCGAGGACAAGGTGCGCCGCGAGGAGGCGCGCGTGCGCGGCCAGGAGGAGCTCGCCGCCTCCAGCCTCGACGCGCAGTTCGAGGCGCTGGAGTCCGAGGGCGACGACGTCGAGGTCGAGCTGCGCCTCGCGGCCCTGAAGTCGGGCACCTCGACCCCCTGACCCACCGCGCCACCCGCCGGGGGCGGGGCCGGCCGCTCAGCGGCTGGCCCCGCCCCCGCGTCCTCCGCCGGCCAGCCCCCCGCCCTCGGAGAGCCACGCCTCGAGCAGCCAGTCGTCGAACGTCGTGGGCGCCAGTCGCGCGTCCGGCGCCGGCAGCAGCACCTCGCCGGCCACCTCGGGGCCGTACGGGACGCCGCGCCAGCTCGGCACCAGGTCCAGCACCTGGCCGCGGGCGGCGAGGGCGCGCCGCGCCATGTCGACCAGGTCCTCCGTGCGCGGGCCCGCCAGGTCGCGCGCCCGCCCTCGCGGCGGGCCCGCCACGAGCTCCGCCAGCACGAGGGCGAGGTCGGCGACGGCGACCGGCTGCAGCAGCAGCGGCGGCACCCTCGCGCGGTCGCCCTCCCGGGCCCAGCCCACGGCGTCCGCGGCGACGTCGTGCACGTGGGTCGTCCGCAGGACCGTGACCGGCGCACCGCTGCGCAGCGCCCGCTCCTCCTGCGCCCGCTTGCCGGCCCACAGCGGCGGCCCCGCCGCCCGGTCGACCCCCACCAGGGAGAGCAGCACGTGGTGGCGCACGCCCGCGCGCCTGCCTGCGCTGGTCAGCCGGTCGCTCGCGGCAGCGGCGGACCGCTCGGCCTCGCGCGCGGAGCGGTCGGGGCCGGCGGTGAGGTCCACGACGGCGTCCACGCCGCGCAGGGCGCCGTCCAGCCCCTGCCCGGTGACGACGTCGACCCCCTGCGAGCGCGCGATCACCACGACGCCGTGCCCGGCGCGGCGCAGCGCCTCCACCAGCGGACGTCCCACCCTGCCGGTGCCCCCGGCCACGGCGACGCGCATGCCCACCTCCAGATCGCCCAGCCCTGCGTCCCACTCTGGCCCGAACCCGCGGGCCTGTCAGGACGTGGGCGGTCCGCGCACCGTCGTCGTCCTGGCACCCGCCGCCGTCCTAGGGTGCGGGCCGTGAGCAGCGACGCGCCCGCAGGTCCCCGCACCCCCACCGCCCTCGACGCGCTGGCCGACGCCCTCGTCGACGAGGTGTGCGCGCTCGACCCGTACGAGGCCACCTACCTCGGCGTGCGCGGGCACGACGACCAGGTCGCCGACCTCTCCCCCGAGGGCCTGGCGGCGCGCACCGACCTCGACCGGCGCACCCTGCGCGCCCTGGACGACGTCGAGGTGGCCGACGAGGTGGACCGGGTGACCCTCGCCGCGATGCGCGAGCGCCTGGGCCTGTCGGTGGCGGTCGCCGACGCTGGGCTCGACCTCGGGTCGCTCAACGTCATCGCCAGCCCGCTGCAGGGCGCGCAGGAGGTCTTCGACCTCATGGCGACCGACACGGCCGAGGACTGGGCCACGATCGCCGCGCGCCTGCGCCGCACCGGGGAGGCGCTGGCCGGCTACGAGCGCTCGCTGCGCGCCTCGGTGGACGCCGGCACCGCGCCGGCCCGCCGGCAGGTGGAGGCGTGCGCGGCCCAGGCGGAGGCCTTCGCCGACGCCGAGCACGGCGTCTTCGCCACCCTGCTCGCCGGGGCCCGCCCCGACGGCGCCCCGCCGACCGGCGCGCTGGAGGCCGAGCTGCGCGCCGGCGCCGAGGCCGCGGCGAGCGCCTACGGCGACCTGGCCCGCTTCCTGCGCGAGGACCTCCTCCCGCTGGCCCGCACGCAGGACGCCGTCGGCCGCGACGCCTACGCGCTGCTCTCGCGCACGTTCCTCGGCGCCGAGGTGGACCTGGAGGAGACCTACGCCTGGGGGCTGGCCGAGGTCGCGCGGATCGAGGCGGAGATGGCCGAGGTCGCCCAGGCGGTGCGCCCCGGCGCGAGCGCGGCGGAGGCGATCGCCGTCCTCGAGGCCGACCCCGCCCGGCAGGTGCACGGCACCGACGCGCTGCAGGCGTGGATGCAGGCGCTGTCGGACAGCGCCCTGAGCACCCTGGCCGGCACGCACTTCGACGTCCCCGAGCCGGTGCGCCGCCTGGAGTGCCGCATCGCCCCGACGAGCTCGGGCGGGATCTACTACACCGGCCCCAGCGAGGACTTCTCCCGCCCGGGCCGGATGTGGTGGTCGGTGCCCCCGGGCGTGACGAGCTTCGCCACCTGGCGCGAGCGCACGACGGTGTTCCACGAGGGGGTGCCGGGCCACCACCTGCAGGTCGGCCAGACGCTCTACCGCAGCGAGCTGCTCAACCGCTGGCGCCGGATGCTGTGCTGGGTCTCCGGGCACGGCGAGGGCTGGGCGCTGTACGCCGAGCGGCTCATGGCCGACCTCGGCTGGCAGGACGACCCGGGCGACCGGATGGGCATGCTCGACAGCTCGCTGTTCCGCGCGGCGCGCGTGGTCGTCGACATCGGCACGCACTGCGGCCTGCCGGCGCCGGCCGAGCTCGGGGGTGGGGTGTGGGACGCCGACAAGATGTGGACGTACCTGCGCACCCACACCTTCCAGCAGGAGGACTTCCTGCGCTTCGAGCACCAGCGCTACCTGGGCTGGCCCGGCCAGGCGCCGTCGTACAAGGTCGGCGAGCGGCTGTGGCTGGAGCTGCGCGAGGAGGTCCGCGCCCGCGAGGGCAGCGCCTTCGACCTGGCCGCCTTCCACCACCGCGCCCTCGACGTCGGGTCGCTGGGCCTAAACGTGCTGCGCGGAGCCCTCGTTGGCTGAGCTGCGGATCGAGGCCGTGCCGGTGGCCTCGCCGGAGGCGGTGGCGCTGCGGCGGGCCTACGCCGAGGAGGTGGGCGCCCTGCTGCAGACCCGCTTCGAGCTTCACGCCGACAGCGACGCGGACCTCGCCCCGCCCGCGGGCGCGTTCTGGCTGGCCCGGCTGGACGGCGCCGCGGTGGGCTGCCTGGGCGCGCGCGACCTCCGCGGGGGCGACGTCGAGCTCAAGCGGCTGTTCACCGCGCCGGCCGCGCGCGGGCACGGCGCGGCCCGCGCGCTCATGGCCGCGGCCGAGGCGTGGGCCCGGGCCCGCGGGGCGCAGCGGCTGGTGCTCGACACCCGCTCGGAGCTGACCGCGGCCTGCGCGCTGTACCCCCGCCTGGGCTTCGACGCGGTCGAGGCCTACAACCCCGGGGCCACCCCGGCCGACCGGTGGTTCGCGAAGGCGCTGGGCTAGCGTCCCCGCCGTGACGACCACGCTGCTGCTCGCCTCCGCCTCCCCCGCCCGCCTGGCCACGCTGCGCGCCGCCGGGCTGGCCCCGCTCGTGCTGGTCTCCGGCGTCGACGAGCCCGCCGAGGTCGCCCGCTACGGCGTCACGGACGCCGAGGACGTCGCCCTGGTCCTCGCCAAGGCCAAGGCCGAGGACGTCGCGGCGCGCTGGGAGGACCTGGAGGAGGCCCCCGAGGAGGGCGTGCTCGTGCTCGGCTGCGACTCGGTGCTGGAGCTGGACGGGCAGGTGCACGGCAAGCCCGCCGACGCCGCCGAGGCGACCGAGCGCTGGCGGGCCATGCGGGGCCGCTCCGGCGTCCTGCACACGGGGCACTGGCTGGTCGACGCCCGCGAGGCCGGCTCCGGGGCGACCCTGGGCGCCGTCGCCTCGACGACCGTGCACTTCGCCGACATCACGGACGCCGAGGTGGCGGCCTACGTGGCCACCGGCGAGCCGCTGCTCGTGGCGGGGGCCTTCACCCTCGACGGCCTGGGCGGGGCGTTCGTGCGCGGCGTCGAGGGCGACCCTCACTCGGTGGTCGGCGTGAGCCTGCCGCTGCTGCGCGACCTCGTCGGCGAGGCCGGCGTGGCCTGGACCGACCTGTGGGCGCCCGCCTCCTGACCCGCTCGAGGCCCGGAGCGCCTCCACCCCGCCCGCCCAGAACGGGGCGAACGGGGTGAAGGGCGGAGTGAGGTCGAAGGTTCGCCCGTCCCCCTGCGGGGGTCAGGGGGTCGGCATGCCGCCCGTGACGGCCAGGGTCTCGCCGACGACGTAGCTGGCCTCCTGGCTGGCCAGGAAGACGTACGGGCCGGCGAGCTCGGCGGGCTGACCCGGGCGGCCCAGCGGGGTGCTGCCGCCGAAGCTCTCCAGCGCCTCCGGCGGCTGGCCGCCGGCGGGCTGCAGCGGCGTCCAGATCGGGCCCGGCGCGACGGCGTTGACCCGGATGCCCTTCGGCGCCAGCTGCTGGCCCAGGCCCTTGGTGAAGTTGTTGATCGCGGCCTTGGTGCTGGCGTAGTCCACGAGGTTCGGGCTGGGCTCGTAGGCCTGGATCGAGGTCGTGTTGATGATCGAGCTGCCCGGGGGCATGTGCTCGACGGCGGCCTTGCACAGCCAGAACAGCGCGTAGACGTTGGTCTTGTACGTCGAGTCGAACTGCTCGGTCGTGATGTCGGCGATCGAGTCCTGGTTCTGCTGCTGGCCCGCGACGTTGACGAGCACGTCGAGGCCCCCGAGCTGCTCGACCGCCGTGGCGATGAGCTGCTGGCAGTAGGCCTCGTCCTTGAGGTCGCCGGGGGCGGCCACGGCCTTGCGGCCGGCCGCCTCGATGAGCGCCACGACCTCCTCGGCGTCCTCCTCCTCACCCGGGAGGAAGGAGAGCACGACGTCGGCCCCCTCGCGCGCGTAGGCGATGGCGACCGCGCGCCCGATGCCGCTGTCGGCGCCGGTGACGACCGCCCTGCGCCCGGTCAGCCGCCCGCTGCCGACGTAGGAGTCCTCGCCGTGGTCGGGCTTCGGGTCCATGTCCTCGGCGAGACCGGAGCCGTCCTGCTCCTGCACCTTGAAGGGGGGCCGGGGGTACTGGCTGGTCGGGTCCTGCATCGTGTGCTGGTCGCTCATGGCGGTGCCCTACCCCGCGGGGGACGCCACCACACCGTCGGGCCGGTCGGTGATCCGCTGGTGGAGCACGCAGTCCTGCCAGCGCCCGGCGATCCGCAGGTACGTCGGCGCCAGGCCGATCTCCGCGAAGCCGTTGCGGGCGAGCACCGCCCGGGACGCCGCGTTGTGCACGAGGGTGTCGGCCTGGAGGCGGTGCAGCCCGAGGTCGTCGAAGGCCCCGCGCACCACCTGCGCCACCGCGGCGCTGGCCACCCCGCGGCCGGTGTGGCCGGCGCCGACCCAGTAGCCCAGGTGCGCGGACTGGAAGGCGCCCCGCACGACGTCGTTGATGCTGATCCGCCCCACGACCGCCGACCCGGCGAGGATCACCAGGGGCACGCCGCGGCCCTCGGCGAAGCCCTCGAGCGAGGCGCGCAGGCCCTCGCGCTGGGCGGGCTCGGTGAAGAACTCCTCCGGTCGCTGCGGGTCCCAGGGCGCCAGGTGCTCGCGGCTGGCGCGCAGCAGCGCGGTGAGCTCCGCCGCGTCGTCCTCGGTGACCAGGCGCACCGCGACGCCGCCGGCGGCCGGACCGCTCGGCACGTCAGGGCATCCGCGCGTACGCGGGCAGGGTGAGGAAGTCCGGGAAGTCCTCGGCGAGGGCCACCTCGGTGAACAGGTCCCGCGCCTCGCGCCAGCGGCCGACCATGAAGGCCGTGTCGCCGACCTCCTCGGCGATCACCGCGACCTCCTCGGCGACCACGCGCTCGACCAGCCCCCGGGTCACCGTGCGGCCGTCGTCCAGCGCCGTGCCGGTGCGCAGCCACTGCCAGACCTGGCTGCGGGAGATCTCCGCGGTGGCGGCGTCCTCCATCAGCCCGCGGATGGCGACGGCACCGGACCCGCGCAGCCACGACTCGAGGTAGCGGATGCCGACGCTGACGTTCGTGCGCAGCCCCGCCTCGGTGACGGCCCCGGGGGTGGCGGCGACGTCGAGCAGCTGCGCGGCGGTGACCGCGACGTCCTCGCGGGTGCGCTCGAGCTGGTGGGGCCGGCTCCCCAGGACGGCGGTGAACGCCTCCTCGCACGTGGCGACCATGCCGGGGTGGGCGACCCAGGAGCCGTCGAAGCCGTCACCGGCCTCGCGGGCCTTGTCCTCGCGGACTCGTCCGAACGCCACCTCGTTCGCGGCGGCGTCGCGGCTGGGGACGAACGCCGACATGCCGCCGATGGCGTGCGCGCCCCGGCGGTGGCAGGTGCTGACGAGCAGCTCGGTGTAGGCGCGCAGGAACGGCACCGTCATCGTCACGGCGCCGCGGTCGGGCAGGACGAAGCCCTCGCCCCGGTCGCGGAAGGCCTTGATGATGCTGAAGACGTAGTCCCAGCGGCCGGCGTTCAGGCCCGCGGAGTGCTCGCGCAGCTCGTGGAGGACCTCCTCCATCTCGAAGGCGGCCCAGATCGTCTCGATGAGCACGGTCGCGCGGATCGTGCCGCGGGCCATCCCCACGTGCTCCTGCGCCAGGACGAAGGCGTCGTTCCACAGCCGCGCCTCGAGGGCGCTCTCGAGCTTGGGCAGGTAGAAGTACGGCCCGAGGCCGCGCGCCACCTGGGCGGCGCCGCAGGCGCAGAGGTACAGGGCGAAGTCGACGAAGGAGCCGGAGACGACCTCGCCGTCGACGAGCACGTGCTTCTCCGGCAGGTGCAGGCCGCGGGGGCGGACGACGATCGTCGCCAGCTCGGCGTCCGGGCGCAGCCGGTACTCCTTGCCCTGCTCGGACGTGAAGTCGATCGTGCGGCTCACGGCGTCGAGCAGGGCCACCTGGCCGCCGATGACGTTCTCCCACGCGGGGGTGTTCGCGTCCTCCAGGTCGGCCAGCCACACCCGGGCGCCGGAGTTCAGCGCGTTGACGGTCATCTTGCGGTCGGTCGGCCCGGTGATCTCCACCCGGCGGTCGACCAGGCCGGGAGCGGGCTCGGCGACCCGCCACGTCGGGTCCTCGCGCACGGACGCCGTCCCGGGGTCGAAGCCGAGCTCCTCCCCCGCGGCCAGGGCCTCGCGCCGCCGGCCCCGGCGGGCGAGCAGCTCGTGGCGGCGGCCGTCGAGGGAGCGGTGCAGCAGCGCCACCAGCTCGAGCGCCTGGGGGGTGAGGACGCGCTCGGCGCCCTCGACCGCCTCACCGAGGACCTGCACGCCCGGGACGCCAGCGCTCACCATGCGGCGAACGCTAGCGCCCCGGGCGCGGGGAGCAGGGCGGTTCCTCAGGTGGCGCAGTCAGCTGAAGAGCTGCGCCGCCTTGATGGCGGTCTGGGTCACGCCGTAGACGAGGCCGCCCCCGACGATCACCCAGAGGACGACGGCCGCGCCCTTGGCCGCCGCGCCCCCGCCGCCGGCGCCGTCGGCGGTGCTGCTCTGCTGGACCGAGTGGCTCATCGGGTGCTCCTCGCGGTGCCGGAGGTGGTCAGGTCGGCCCGCTCAGGGGCGCCGCCGTCGTTCGACGTCTTCTCGTGGAAGCGGGGGTCGACCGGGCGGACGAGGACGTTGGCGATGAAGCCCACGACCAGGACGCCGACCATGATCGACAGAGACAGGGTGTAGAGGTCGGAGCCGGTCACGCCGTCGGCCTCGCGCGCGTCGAGGATGCTGTTGACGATGAGCGGACCGGCCACGCCGGCGGCCGACCACGCGGTGAGCAGCCGACCGTGGATCGCGCCCACCTGGAAGCCGCCGAAGAGGTCCTTGAGGTAGGCCGGGATCGTGGCGAACCCGCCGCCGTAGAAGCTGATGATGATGCCGGTGAGGGCCACGAACAGCAGCGTCGACGACGTCCCGGCCAGCACCACGGTCAGGTACAGCAGGGCGCCGACGCCCAGGTAGACCATGTAGATGTTCTTGCGGCCGATGAGGTCGGAGGTCGAGGACCAGATGAAGCGCCCGGCCATGTTGCACAGCGACAGCACGCCGACGTAGCCCGCGGCCTCGCCGACGCTGAGGTCGGAGAAGAAGCCCTGGATCATCGGGGACGCCGCCTCGAGGATCCCGATGCCGGCGGTCACGTTGCAGAACAGCACCACCCACAGCAGCCAGAACTGCGGCGTCCGGATCGCGTTGGCCGCGGACACGTTGGCGTTGGTGCGCAGCGCCGAGGTGTGCTCGCTCGGCGTCCAGCCCGCGGGGCGCCAGTCGGCGGCGGGGACGCGGATCACCCAGGCGCCCAGGCTCATCACGACGGCGTAGATGACGGCCAGGGTGAGGAAGGTCGGCGCGACGGCGTCCGAGAGGGTGCTCTCGGGGTCCGCGGCGTAGCGGTTCATCAGCGACGTGGACAGCGGGCTGGCGATGAGAGCGCCGCCGCCGAAGCCCATGATCGCCAGGCCGGTGGCCAGGCCCGGGCGGTCCGGGAACCACTTGATGAGCGTGGAGACCGGGGAGATGTAGCCCAGGCCCAGGCCGATGCCGCCGATGATCCCGTAGCCCAGGTAGACCAGCCACAGCTGGTCGGTGGAGATGCCGAGGGAGCCGATGAGGAAGCCGCCGACCCAGCAGAGCATCGAGGCGACCATGGTCTTGCGCGGGCCGTTGCGCTCGACCCAGGTGCCGCCGAACGCCGCCGAGAGGCCGAGCATGACGATCGCGATGGAGAAGATCCAGCCGATCGCGGTGGCACTGGCGTCGAAGTGCTCCTGGAGCGGGATCTTGAAGACGCTGAAGGCGTACGCCTGGCCGATGCTCAGGTGCACGGCGAGCGCGGCCGGCGGGATCAGCCATCGGCTGTACCCGGCGGGCGCCACGGTGCGCTCGCGGTCGAGGAAGGACATGGGGGCAGAGCCTCCTGCGTCGATGGGGACTGTCGGGGCGTGTCTACTCCTGCGGGACCTCGATCACCACGCGGCGCACCGCACCTGTCCCACCCGGTGCAGCGTTACGCTCCCGTGGGCCCACTCCGGGGCCACGAGGAGGCGATCGGCGCAGTGGCAGGCTCAGCGGTGGACGTGACGAGCACCCGAGCGATCACCAAGGTCCTCATCGCGAACCGGGGCGAGATCGCCGTCCGGGTGGCGCGCGCGTGCCGCGACGCCGGGATCGCCTCGGTCGCCGTCTACGCCGACCCGGACCGGGACGCGCTGCACGTCACCGCCGCCGACGAGGCCCACGCCCTCGGCGGGGCGACCTCGGCCGAGAGCTACCTGCGCATCGACAAGCTGCTCGAGGTCGCCGCCCGCTCCGGCGCGGACGCCGTCCACCCCGGCTACGGCTTCCTCGCCGAGGACGCCGGCTTCGCCCGCGCGGTGCTCGACGCCGGCCTGGTCTGGATCGGCCCGCCGCCCTCGGCGATCGAGGCCCTGGGCGACAAGGTCGCGGCCCGGCACATCGCCGAGCGGGTCGGGGCGCCGCTGGTCGCCGGCACGTCGGACCCGGTCTCCGGCGCCGAGGAGGTGCTGGCCTTCGTCGACACCCACGGGCTGCCGGTGGCGATCAAGGCGGCCTTCGGCGGCGGCGGGCGCGGCATGCGCGTGGCGCGCACCCGCGAGGAGGTCACCGACCAGTACGAGTCGGCGGTCCGCGAGGCCGTGGCCGCGTTCGGGCGCGGGGAGTGCTTCGTCGAGCGCTACCTCGACCGGCCCCGGCACGTGGAGACCCAGTGCCTGGCCGACGCCCACGGCGGGGTCGTCGTCGTCTCCACCCGCGACTGCTCGCTGCAGCGCCGCCACCAGAAGCTCGTCGAGGAGGCGCCCGCGCCGTTCCTCACCCCCGCCCAGGAGGAGCAGCTGCGGACGTCGTCCGCGGCGATCCTGCGCGAGGCCGGGTACGTCGGGGCGGGCACCTGCGAGTTCCTCGTGGCCGGCGACGGCACCGTGTCCTTCCTCGAGGTCAACACGCGCCTGCAGGTCGAGCACCCGGTGACCGAGGAGGTCACCGGCATCGACCTCGTCCGCGAGCAGCTGCGGATCGCCGCCGGGGAGCCGCTGGGCTACTCCGAGGTGCCGGTGCGCGGGCACAGCATCGAGTTCCGGATCAACGGCGAGGACGCCGGGCGCGGGTTCCTGCCCTCCCCCGGACCGGTCACCGTCTTCTCCCCGCCCGGCGGCCCCGGCGTCCGGGTCGACTCCGGCGTGCGCTCGGGCGACGTCGTCTCCGGCGCCTTCGACTCGATGCTGGCCAAGCTCGTCGTCACCGGGGCCACCCGCGAGCAGGCGCTGCAGCGGGCGCGCCGGGCGCTGGCGGAGTTCCGGGTCGAGGGCATGCCGACCGTGCTGCCCTTCCACCGCCTCGTGGTGGAGGACCCGGCGTTCGCGCCGGCTCCGGGCGTGCCCTTCTCCGTGCACACCCGCTGGATCGAGACCGAGTGGGAGGGCAGCGTCGCCCCGTGGCAGGGCGCGGGCGCCGAGGAGACCACGACGGGCCACCCCCGCGAGCGCGTGGTGGTCGAGGTCGCCGGCAAGCGCCTGGAGGTCGTGCTGCCCTCCTGGCTGACCGAGGCCGGGCACACCGCGGCCGCCACCGTCACCCACGCCCGCAAGCAGCCGCGCCGGGCCCGCGGGGCGGCCGCTGCCGCAGCCGTGGGCGGCGACGCCCTCGTGGCGCCGATGCAGGGCACGCTCGTGAAGGTGGCGGTCTCCGAGGGGCAGTCCGTGCTGGCCGGCGACCTGGTCTGCGTCCTCGAGGCGATGAAGATGGAGCAGCCCCTGGTGGCGCACAAGGCCGGGGTCGTCACGGGACTCAAGGCCGAGGTGGGCGCCACGCTGACCTCCGGCGCCGTGATCTGCGAGCTCCGCACCCCCTGACCCCGGCGCGGCGTTCCCGTCCCCTCGCGCTTCCGCACTTCTCCGGAGGAGTGTCGTTCGGGCGCCCGTCCTCCCAGCACTTCTCCGGAGGAGTGCGCTTCGTGGCGCCCTCCTGTCCGCACTTCTCCGGAGAAGTGCGGCTGAGCACCCGCCGCCCACAGGAGCGCCCGGCGTCCCGGTGTCCACAGGGGCATCAGGCGGACGCCGACCGCGCCCCCGGACGCCCCAGGCTGCTCCGGGTGCCTCGCCGACCGTGGCCCGACCACCTGCCCGACGTCTTCCTCGGCTCAGCCGCGGTGGCCCAGGGGGTGCTCACGCCCGCGCAGCTGCGCAACCCGCGGCTCGCGCGCGTGCTGCAGGACGTCTACCGGCCCGCTCACGTCCCCCTCACCCACCCGCTCAAGTGCCGGGCCGCAGGCCTCGTGGCGCCCACCGGGGCGCGGCTGACCGGGCGCTCGCTGGCCACGGTGCTCGACGTGCCGCTGCTCGGGCCTGCTGACGACGTCGAGATGGTGGGGCCGGAGGGTGCGGCCGGCGACGGCGTTCGTGGGATCCGGCTGCGCGCGGCCTCGCGCGGGCCGCTCGGGTCCGCCACGTGGCGGGACGTCCCGATCGCGACGCCGGAGCGCCTGGCCTACGACCTGGCTGCGCGCTTCGACCTCGAGACCGCCGTGGGCCACCTCGACGCGGTCGCGCGCGCAGGCCTCGTGGACCTGGACGCCCTGACCGGATGGCTCCTCGACCGTCACGACGACGACGTGTGCCGGGTCCGCGAGGCCGTCGCCCTGGCCGACCCTCGCGCCGAGTCGCCACCGGAGTCGGTGTGCCGGGTGCGGCTCGTGCGCGCCGGCTTCGACGTGGTGCCGCAGCACCGCGTGCGGGACCACCGCGGCGTCGTGGCTCGGGTCGACCTGGCCCTGCTGGAGCTGCGGATCGCCATCGAGTACGAGGGCGCCTGGCACGCCGCCCTGGCGGACCAGCTCCACAAGGACCGCCAGCGGTTGAACCGGCTGCGTGAGGCCGGCTGGCTCGTCGTCTACGTCACCGCCGAGACGCTGCGCGAGCGCGGGGCCCTCGTGGACGCCGTGCGCCGGGCCGCCGCCCAGCGGACCCTCGCGTCCTGACGCGCTGCGAACCGCACTCCTCCGGAGGAGTGCGGTCCCCATGCGCCCTCGAACCGCACTCCTGCGGAGAAGTGCGGTGAGGGGCCCAACCGGAACAGCACTCCTCCGGAGAAGTGCGGAAGACGGCGGGGGTCAGCTGACGGCGGGGCTGATGTGCAGGCGGCGCGCGGCCTCGGCGATCGAGCCGGACAGCGAGGGGTAGACGGTGAACGCGTGCGCGACCTGGTCGACGGTGAGCCGGTGCTCCACCGCGAGCGCCACCGGGAAGATCAGCTCGCTGGCCCGCGGCGCCACCACGACGCCGCCGATCACGGTGCCGGACCCGGTGCGGCAGAACAGCTTCACGAAGCCGTCGTGGATGCCCTGCATCTTGGCCCGCGCGTTGCCGGCCAGGGGCAGCTTGACGACCTCGCCCTGCGCCTCGCCCGACTCGATCTGCGCCTGCGTCCAGCCGACCGTGGCGATCTCCGGGGCGGTGAAGACGTTGGCCGCCACGGTGCGCAGCTGCAGCGGCTGCACGGCGTCGCCGAGGGCGTGCCACATCGCGGTGCGGCCCTGCATGGCGGCCACCGAGGCCAGCTGCAGGACGCCGGTGCAGTCGCCGGCGGCGTAGACGCCCCGGGCGGAGGTGCGCGAGACCCGGTCGACCTGGATCTGCCCCGCCTCGTTGAGGGCCACCCCGGCCTCCTCGAGGCCGATCCCGGCCGTGTTCGGGATGGACCCGACGGCCATGAGGCAGTGCGAGCCCTCGACCGTGCGGCCGTCGGCCAGGGTGACCACGACGCCGTCCGCGGTGCGCCGCGCCGACTGCGCGCGCGAGCGCGACAGCACGGTCATGCCGCGGCGCTTGAAGACCTCCTCGATCACCTCGGCGGCGTCGGCGTCCTCCCCCGGCAGCACGCGGTCGCGGCTGGAGACGAGCACGACCTCCGCGCCCAGGGCGTCGTAGGCGCTGGCGAACTCGGCGCCCGTCACGCCCGAGCCGACCACGACGAGCCGCTCGGGCAGCTCGCGCAGGTGGTACAGCTGCGTCCAGGTGAGGATCCGCTCGCCGTCCGGCATCGCGTCGGGCAGCGTGCGCGGGGAGGAGCCGGTGGCCACGAGGACGACGTCGGCGGCGAGCTCCTCGCGGCTGCCGTCGGCGAGGTCGGCCACCACGCGGTCCGGGCCCTGCAGGCACCCGGTGCCCTCGAGGATCGTCACGCCCTCGGCCCGCAGCCGGGCCCCGATGTCGGTGGACTGCGCCTGCGCGAGGTCGCGCACCCGCTGGTTGACCCGGCCGAGGTCGACCGTGACGCCGTCCGCGCTGCCGTCGGGCGAGCCGGGGAAGCGCAGCCCGAGCTCGTCGGAGCCGTCGACCAGGGTCATCACCTCGGCGGTGGCGATGAGGGTCTTGGAGGGGACGACGTCGGTGAGGACGGTGGAGCCGCCCATGCCGGCGCGCTCCACGACCGTGACCGAGGCGCCGAGCTGGGCGGCGACCAGGGCGGCCTCGTAGCCGCCGGGGCCACCGCCGACCACGACGACGCGCGGGGACTCGCCGAGCACAGGGACCTCCGGGGGCCGTCGAGGGGGGACGCCCCCATTCTGCCTCCTGCCGACGACAGCGCGGGGGAGGTCAGTACGCTCGCCGCCCATGGCCCTGTACGCCGCCTACGCGAGCAACCTGCACCCGGAGCGGATGGCGAAGCGGGCACCCCACTCGCCGCTCCAGGGCACCGGCTGGCTGCGCGGCTGGCGCCTGACCTTCGGCGGCGAGGAGCGGGGCTGGGACGGCGCGCTGGCCACCCTCGTCGAGGACCCCGCCGAGCAGGTCTTCGTGGCGATCTACGACCTCACGGACGCCGACGCCGAGCAGCTCGACCAGTGGGAGGGGGTCGACATCGGCCTCTACACCAAGATCAAGGTGCGGGTCGCGACGCTCGACGGCGAGCAGGTGGCCTGGACCTACGCGCTCGACGCCTACGAGGGCGGGCTGCCCAGCGCCTTCTACCTCGGGATGCTGGCCGACGCCGCCGAGGGCGCCGGAGCGCCGGACGACTACGTCGCCGCGCTGCGCTCGCGGCCCTGCCGCTCCGCCGGCTGAGCCCGCCCGTACACCAGGCGCCGCAGCAGCTGCTCCGCTGGGCCGGGGCGACCGGCCCGGGCCAGCAGGACGGCCACCACCAGGCCGACGAGGTACACCCCGACGGCCACCGCGGCGGCGAGGGCCGTGCCGGCGCCGACGCCGAGCCCTCCGGCCCAGGGCGCCATCAGCGGCACGAGCAGCACGGACTGGAGCAGGTAGCAGGTCAGCGAGCGCTGCCCCACCGCGGCGAGCGCCCCGAGCACGCCACCCGGGCGGGCCGGCGCCCCCGCGCGCTGGCGCGCGGCCACCACCCAGGCGACGAGCGCCACGAAGGCGACGGCTCCGGCCAGGCCGGTCAGCGCGTGCAGCGCGCCGGCCAGCAGGCCGCTGACCCAGCCCACCTGCCACACCTGCAGGGAGGCCAGCACGAGCGGCAGGGAGCCCAGCACGCTCACCGCGAACCCGCCCACGGTCAGGGACCGCAGCAGGCGCAGGTGGTCCCCCGGCCGCTCCAGGACGCGGCGGCGCGCCAGCCAGAGGCCCACCGCGGCCGGGGGCAGCAGCGCCAGGACGACGACCGGCGACAGGAGGAGGTTGCCGAGCACCGCGACGGCGCGCTCGCCCAGGGCCCCCCACGGGCTGGTCGGGTCGAGCCCGAACGGGGCCGCGGACGAGCCTGCCAGCCCGGTGATCCCGTCGACCGCGCTGAGGCCGACGAAGAGGACGAGCGTCCCCCCGGCGCACGCGAGCAGGGCGCGGTCGCCGGCGCGCACGAGCAGCACCAGGGCCAGCCCCAGCACGCCGTAGGCCAGCAGCACGTCGCCGGTGAAGAGCAGCACGCCGTGCACGAGGCCGAAGGCGGCCAGCCAGGCACAGCGGCGCAGCAGCACCGCCCGCGCCGCCGGCCACGGGACGCCGAGCGCGGCCTGGCGGCGCAGGATCATCACCAGGCCGTAGGCGAAGAGCAGCGTGAACATGGGGAACGCCCGGTTGTCGACGAAGACCCCCACGAGGGCGTCGACCGCGCGGTCGGCGCCCGAGCCGTCCACCGGTCGGGCCGAGGGCCCCAGCTCGCGCCCCGAGAGGTGGCCGACGCTGTTGGCCAGCGCGATCCCGAGCAGGGCGAGGCCGCGGGCCAGGTCGGGGGCGAGGTCGCGCTCGCCGTCCCGCACGGGGCGGGGCGCCGGGACGGCCCCGGCAGCGGTCGGGACGGCCCGGGCGGCGGTCGGGACAGCGGACGGGGCGCTGGGGACGGCGGTGTCCGCAGCAGCAGGGCGCACGAGGGGCTCCACAGCACCAGGACGGTAGCGGCGCGCGCGGCGATGGCGGCGCGGGCGCGTCGGCGCGTCGCGGTAGCGTCCGCGCCATGACCGCCCCCGTCGACCCCACCGACCTCACCGACCCGGCGACCGACCCCTTCGCCGTCGCGGCGCAGGCCGCCGCCGTGCTGGCCGAGCGCACCGGCGCCGCCTCCCACGACGTCGCGCTCGTGCTCGGCTCGGGCTGGCAGGCGACCGCCGACCTGGTCGGGCGCACCGTGGCCGAGGTGCCGGTGACCGACCTGCCGGGCTTCCCGCCGCCGGCGGCGCTGGGGCACGTCGGGGTGGTCCGCTCGGTCGAGGTCGAGGTGGACGGCGGCACGCGCCGCGCCCTCGTCTTCGCCTCCCGCACGCACCTGTACGAGGGCCGCGGCGTGCGGCCGGTCGTCCACGCGGTGCGCACCGCCGCCGCTGCCGGGTGCTCGAGCATCGTGCTGACCAACGGCTGCGGGGGCCTGGACCCGGCCTGGGGGCCGGGCACCCCGGTGCTCATCAGCGACCACATCAACCTCACCGCGACCTCCCCGCTGGAGGGCGCGACCTTCATCGACCTCACCGACCTGTACTCGCAGCGGCTGCGCGCGGTGGCCCGCGAGGTCGACCCGGGCCTGCCCGAGGGCGTCTACGTGCAGTTCCGGGGCCCGCACTACGAGACCCCCGCCGAGGTCGCCATGGCCGGGCGGATGGGCGGTCACCTCGTGGGCATGTCCACGACGCTCGAGGCCATCGCCGCGCGCCAGTCCGGGATGGAGGTGCTCGGCATCTCCCTCGTCACCAACCTCGCGGCCGGCGTCGGCGACCAGCCGCTGGACCACCAGGAGGTCCTGGACGCCGGGGCAGCGGCCGGCCCCCGGATCGGCGCGCTGCTGGCCGACGTCGTGCGCCGCGTCCTGGCCGCCGGGCCGGTGGGCGCCCGGTGACCTCCGCGCAGGAGGCCGCCGTCGACGGCGCGCTGCTCGAGCGCGCCCGCGCCTGGGCCGCCGAGGACCCCGACCCCGCGACCGCCGCGCAGCTGCGCGCGCTCGTCGAGCAGGCCCGCGACGGCGACCCCGCCGCCGCGGCCGACCTCGCCGACCGCTTCGCCGGCACCCTGGAGTTCGGCACCGCGGGGCTGCGCGGGGCCCTGGGCCCGGGGCCGAACCGGATGAACCGCTCCGTGGTCGTCCGCGCCGCTGCCGGCCTGGCGGCGCACCTGCTCGCCGGGCGCGCGGGCGACGCGGGGCCCGGCGCCGCGCCGTCGGTCGTCATCGGCTACGACGCCCGGCACGGCTCGGCGGCCTTCGCGCGCGACACGGCCGCCGTGATGACCGGCGCGGGGCTGCGCGCGCTGCTGCTGCCGCGCCCGCTGCCGACGCCGGTGCTCGCCTTCGCCGTCCGTCACCTGGGCACCGACGCCGGCGTCATGGTCACGGCCAGCCACAACCCCCCGCAGGACAACGGCTACAAGGTCTACCTCGGCCGCGCCGAGGGCGGCTCGCAGATCGTGCCGCCCGCGGACGCCGCGATCGCCGCGCGGATCGCCGCGGTCGGTGCCCTGGCGGGCGTCCCGCGCCCAGACGCCGGGTGGGAGGTCCTCGGCGAGGAGGTGCTCGAGGCCTACCTGGAGCAGGCCGCCGCCGCGGCGCCGCCCGCCCCCGCCGACGGCCGCCGCGCGGGGCTGCGCGTCGTGCTCACCCCGATGCACGGGGTCGGCGGCGCGGTCGTCGTCGAGGCACTGCGCCGCGCCGGCTCCACCGGCGTCACCGTGGTGCCCGAGCAGGCCGAGCCCGACCCCGACTTCCCGACCGTGGCCTTCCCCAACCCCGAGGAGCCCGGCGCGATCGACCTGGCGCTCGCGCTGGCCCGCGAGCGCGGCGCCGACCTCGTCATCGCCGTCGACCCGGACGCCGACCGGTGCGCCGTCGCGGTCGACGACCCGGCCGGCCCCTCGGGGCCCGGCTGGCGGATGCTCAGCGGCGACGAGCTCGGCGCCCTGCTGGGCGAGCGCGTCGCCACCGCCGAGGGCCGGCGCTCCGGCGGCGTCCTGGCGAACTCCCTCGTCTCCAGCCGGCTGCTCGGCCGGATCGCCGCCGCGCACGGGCTGGCGCACGCCGAGACCCTCACCGGCTTCAAGTGGATCTCGCGGGTGCCGGGGCTGGCGTTCGGCTACGAGGAGGCGATCGGCTACTGCGTGCGCCCCGAGGCGGTGCGCGACAAGGACGGCATCTCCGCCGCCGTGCTCGTGGCCGCGACGGCCGCCGACCTCGCCGCGCAGGGCCGCACCCTGCTCGACGTCCTCGACGACCTGGCCCGCGCCCACGGCGTGCACGCCACCGACCAGCTCTCGGTGCGGGTGAGCGACCTGTCGCTCATCGGGGCCGCGATGGCCCGCCTGCGCGCCGCCCCGCCCACCGCCCTGGGCGGTTCCGCCGTGGTCACCGCCGACGACCTCCGCGAGGGCGCCGGCGGCCTGCCGCCCACCGACGGCCTGCGCTACCTCACCGCCGACGGCGCCCGCGTCGTCGTGCGGCCCAGCGGCACCGAGCCCAAGCTCAAGTGCTACCTCGAGGTGGTGCACCCGGTGGACGCCGGCGCCGACCTGGGCGCCGTGCGGGCGCAGGCGCGCACCGCCCTGGCGGCGCTGCGCGCCGACGTCGGGGCGGCCCTCGGCCTCTGAGGCGCCCCCAGGGCTCAGCCGCGCAGCTCGGCGATCCGCGCGGCGGCGGCCTCGGCCAGCAGGGCGGCGTCGGTCGCCGCGACGACGGCCGAGAAGCCGTGCGCGGCGAACGCCCGCGCCCGGGCGGGCTCGGCGGCGAAGGCGGCCGAGCCCACCCCGGCGGCGCGGCAGGCGGCCACCACGCGGGGCAGAGGCGCGCCCGGCGAGGTGTCGGCCAGCAGCGCGTCCACGCTCGTGCCGAGGGTCAGGGACAGGTCGAACGGGCCGACGAGGACGGCGTCCACGCCGGGAGTCGCGGCGATCGCCTCCACCTGCTCCAGCGCGCGGGCGGTCTCGACCATGACCACGCAGGCGACCGCGGCGTCAGCGGCCTCCGGTCCGGGCGCCGACCGGCCGCGCAGCCCCGCCAGCGCCCCCCAGCTGCGGTGCCCGCGCGGGGCGTAGCGGCACGCGGCGGCCACCTCGGCGGCCTGCTCGGGCGACTCCACGAGCGGCACCACGACCCCGGCGGCCCCGGCGTCCAGCGCCCGGCCGATGAGCACCGCGTCCCCGGCGGCCACGCGCACGAGCACCGGCGGGTCCGGCGGGAGCGCGGCGAGCGCCTCGACCACCGCCCGGTCGTCGTAGAGGCCGTGCTGGGCGTCGAGGACGAGCCAGTCGCAGCCCGAGCGCGCCAGCAGCTCCGCGGCCGGCGCGTGCCCGAGCATCGACCACGCGCCCCAGCGGACCCCGCCGCCACCGCTCCCCGCCCCGAAGACCCCGCGCACGTCCACGGGGTCATGGAACCAGCCGGTCAGGCGCCGCGCAGGTCCGGCGCGGGGACGTTGACCACGTCCGCGTCGCCGGCCAGGGAGTCCCCGAGGGAGACCGGCCACGCCTCGAGGTCGGGGCGGGCGAGGACGGCGTCCACGAGCTCGGTGGTGCCCGCCACGAGCGTGGAGTCGAGGTCGACCTCGGTGGCGACGCACCAGGCGCGGTCGGCGGGCCAGAAGAGGTTCGGCGACTGCGGCACGAACAGGGTCGGCGACACCTGCTCCCCCAGCTCCAGGGCCGCGGTGAGCGGCCCGGTGGACAGCAGGTGGTCGCGGCCGGGCAGCCGCACCCGGGGACCGGGAGCGGCGCCGGACCCGGCCCAGCCGTCCCACCGGCAGAACCAGCACACCTGCGGGGTGGCGGTGTGCTCGGCCAGGACGCCGACCAGCGCGGCGAGGGCGTCCGGGTCGAGGTTGCCGGGGTCGGGCTCCTCGCCGTCCCAGCCGGGCCGGGTGCGGGCGCCGCGCACCACGGTCGAGACGGCGTGCCACTGCACCAGGGGGTGCACGCGGCGCCCGGTGGCCGCCGCCACGTCGGCCCAGCGCGCCGGCTCGCCGTCCTCGTCCGAGGCGGGGTGCAGCACGCGGGCCACCGCGGCGAAGCCCGAGGGCACCACGGAGCCCACGGTGCCCTCCCCCTGGAGGCGCGCGGCGACCCACTCCGCCTCGGCCACGTCGTCGCTGGGGACCGGTGCGGTAGCCACCGCGCCATGGTGCCGGACGCAGGCGCGCTCCGACGCGCGTTCCGGGCACCGGCCCCTACAGTGAGCACCGCTGAGCCAGGCAGTGCAGCCGCTCGAGTGATGAGGGTCGCCATGACGTCGTGGGGGTCGCCGGACTACGCCGCGCTCTTCGACGCCGTGCCCACGCCGTACCTGCTCCTCGACCCCGACCTCGTGGTCGTCGGCGCCAACCGCGCCCAGTGCGCCCGCCTGGCCCGCCCCCGCGAGGAGGTCGTGGGGCGCCCGTGCTTCGACCTCTTCCCCCTCGCCCCGGACGCCGAGACCGACGGCCCCGACCTGCGCGCCTGCCTGCAGCAGGTGCTGGAGACGGGGCAGCCGCTGACGATGGGCCCGCGGCGCTACCCCGTGACCGACGCCGAGGGCCGGCTCGAGCAGCGGTGGTGGAGCCCGATCGTCGTGCCCGTCCACGACGGCGAGGGCGCGGTGGCCTGGCTGCTGCTGCGCTTCGAGGACATCACCGACTACGTCCGCCAGCGCGGTGGGGGCGAGGCCCGGCCCGAGGGGGTCGACGAGTCGGAGGTGGACGTCTTCGCCCGCGCCCGCGAGCTGCAGCAGCACAACCGCCAGCTCTGGGACACCGGGCGCCGCGAGCGCCGGCAGGTGGAGCGGCTGGAGGGCCTGGCCCGCGCCGCCCTCCTCGTGGGCTCCACGCTGTCGCTGCACGAGGTCCTGGACCGGATCGTCGCCAGCGCGCGTGAGCTCGTCGGGGCGTCGTGGGCGGTCCTCAGCTACACCGGTGCCGGCGGCTACGGGCCGGCCCTGGTCGCGACGTCCCCCGCACCGGCCTTCCCGCCGCCACCGGAGGACCCGTGGACGCCCGGGGCGGCGCGGTCCCTGGCCACCGTGGCCGACGAGCTGGTCCGAGCGCGGCCGGTGGCGCGCCTGACCCCGGACGAGCTCGCGCGCCACCCCGCCCGGGCCGGCGTCCCCGGGGCGAGCGGCTGCCTGGCCGCGGCGGTGACCGGCCGCGAGGGCTCCGTCGTGGGCCTGCTGGCCCTCGCCGGCAAGCTCGACGGCGAGTTCGACGCCGCTGACGAGGCGCTGGCGCTGCAGCTGACCGCCCTCGCCTCGGTGGGGGCGGACAGCGCGGCGGTCCACCAGCGCGAGCACCACGTCGCCGAGACCCTGCAGCGCAGCCTGCTCACGCGCCCGCCGCAGCCGGACCACCTGGAGATCGCCGTCCGCTACGCCCCGGCCGCGCGGCACGACCAGGTCGGCGGCGACTGGTACGACGCCTTCATGCGCGCCGACGGGTCGACGGTGCTCGTCATCGGCGACGTGACCGGTCACGACATGGAGGCCGCGGCGGCCATGGGCCAGCTGCGCAACCTGCTGCGCGCCACCGCCTACGACCGCAACGGGCCGCCGTCGTCGGTGCTGCGCCGCGTGGACCGCCTCGTGGACGGCCTGGGCCTGGAGACGCTGGCGACCGTCCTGCTGGCCCGGGTCGAGCAGGGGCCGCGGGACCGGGCGCGCGGGCTGCGGCGGCTGCGCTGGTCGAACGCCGGGCACCTGCCACCGGTGCTGCGGCGCGCGGACGGCTCGGTCGAGGTGCTCGCCACCGAGCCCGAGCCGCTCCTGGGCCTGGTGCCGCCGGAGCCGAGGACCGACCACGTCGCGGTCCTGGCGCCGGGCGACACGCTGCTGCTCTACACCGACGGCCTGGTCGAGCGGCGCGAGGCCTCCCTCACCGACCGGATCGAGGCGCTGGCCGCGGCGGTGCAGCGCTGCGTGCCCGACCCGCTGGACCGGCTGTGCGACCACCTGCTCCAGGAGCTGCTCCCGGGGGGCGGCGAGGACGACGTCGCGCTGCTCGTCGTCCGCTGCGGCGCCGAGCCGCCGCTCTGAGCCTCAGGCCGGCAGGCCGGCCAGGACCGCAGCGCTGCCCGACAGCCCCAGGCGGGTGGCGCCGGCGGCGACCAGGGCGAGCGCGGCCTCCGTCGTGCGGATGCCGCCGCTGGCCTTGATGCCCAGGCGCCCGCCGACGGTGGCGGCCATGACCTCGACGGCGTGCACGCTGGCGCCGCCGGTGGGGTGGAAGCCGGTCGAGGTCTTGACGAAGTCCGCGCCCGCGGCCTCGGCGGCGCGGCAGACGGCGACCAGGGCGTCGTCCTCGAGCGCGGCCGACTCGACGATGACCTTGAGGACGCCGGGGGCCGGGACGGCAGCGCGCACCGCGGCGATGTCGGCCTGGACGGCCGCGTAGTCGCCCGCGCGGGCCGCGCCCACGTCGATGACCATGTCGACCTCGTCGGCGCCGTCGGCGACCGCCCGGGCGGCCTCGGCGGCCTTGACCTCGCTGGCGTGCTTGCCGGAGGGGAACCCGGCGACCGTCGCGACCACGAGGCCCTCGCGCGCGGCCGGGTCCAGCGGCAGGAACGACGGCGAGACGCACACCGCGAGCACGCCGAGCGCGCGGGCCTCGGCCAGCAGCGCCGCCACGTCGGCCGCCGTCGCCTCGGGCTTGAGCAGCGTGTGGTCGACCAGCGCGGCCAGCTCGCGGGCGGACGCGGGGGCGGAGGCGGACGGCGCGGGGGTGGACGGCGCGGGGGTGGTCATGGCGCCCATCCTCCCAGCCGCCCGCCGGGGCCCGGCCAGCGGACGGGAGGATGGGCGCCGTGCCGACCGCTCCCCTCCACGACGCCGCCGACCGCCCCGCCCGCGTCGTGCTGCTGTGCGGCCCCAGCGGGTCGGGCAAGACCTCCCTCGTGCGCCGCCTGGGCCTGCCCTCCCTCGCCCTGGACGACTTCTACCGCGACGGCGACGACACCAGCGACCCCCCGATGCCGCACCGCTTCGGCATCGTCGACTGGGACGACGTCGCGAGCTGGGACGCCGGCCGCGCCCTGGAGTGCCTGCGGGAGCTGTGCGCGCACGGGGCGGCCGACGTGCCGGTCTACGACATCCCCACCTCGAGGCGCACCGGCACCGCGCGCCTGGACCTGTCCGGCAGCCCCGTGGTGCTCGCCGAGGGGATCTTCGCCGCCCACCTCGTGCGCGCCTGCGAGGACGCCGGCCTGCTGGCCGACGCGGTCTGCCTGCGCCTGAGCCCGTGGACGACGTTCTGGCGCCGCCTGCTGCGCGACCTGTCCGAGATGCGCAAGCCGCCGTGGGTGCTCCTGCGCCGCGGGTGGGCGCTGCGGCGCGCCGAGCCCGCGCTGGTGGGCCGCTGGACGGCGCTCGGCTGCCGGCCGCTGTCCCCCGGCGCGACCGAGGCCGCCGTCCGCGCCCTCGTCCCCGCCGGAGAGGATGGGGCATGACCACGACGGACCCCACGCAGCAGCCGACGGTGCGCTCGGGCCTCGACCTCGCGCACGTCGACGCCGCCACCCGCCCCCAGGACGACCTGTTCGCGCACGTCAACGGCGCCTGGCTGCGCGACCACGTCATCCCGCCGGACCGCTCCCAGGACGGCGCCTTCCGCGCCCTGCGCGACGCCGCCGAGGCCGACGTCCGGGCGATCGTCGAGGAGGCCGCGGCCGCGCCCCGCGTCGAGGGCAGCACCGCCGCGAAGATCGGGGACCTGTACGGCGCGTTCATGGACGCCGAGCGGGTCGAGGCCGCGGGCACCGGGCCCCTGCAGCCCCTGCTCGCCGAGGTCGCCGCCGCGCCCGACCGCGCCGCGCTCGCGGCCCTGCTGGGCCGCGGCCTGCGCGAGGGGCTGGTGTCGCTCGTGGGCGCGTTCGTCGCCACCGACGCCAAGGACTCCACCCGCTACCTCGTGCACCTGTCCCAGTCCGGGCTCGGCCTGCCGGACGAGTCCTACTACCGCGAGGACTCCTACGCGGCGATCCGCGAGGCCTACCTCGCCCACCTGGCCCGGATGGCGGCCCTCGTCGGCCTGGTGCCCGAGGGCGACGAGGCGGCGGGCGCGGCGCTCGCGGCGTCCGTGATGGACCTGGAGACCGCCCTGGCGAGCGCCCACTGGGACCGGGTGACCAACCGCGACGCCGACCGGACGTACACGCTCATGACGCTGGAGGGGCTGCGCGAGCACGCCCCGGCCTTCGACTGGGACCCGTGGCTGGCCGGCCTGGGCGCCCCGGAGGGCTCCTTCGCCGAGGTGGTGGTGCGCCAGCCGGGCTTCGTCGCCGACGCCGCCCGGCTGTGGGCCGAGCGGCCGCTGCAGCAGTGGAAGGACTGGCTGGCGCTGCGGACGGCGTCCGCCTGCGCCAGCTACCTCTCCGCCGCCGTGGTGGAGCAGAGCTTCGACTTCTACGGCCGCACCCTGTCGGGCACCCAGGAGCTGCGGGAGCGGTGGAAGCGCGGCGTCTCGCTCGTCGAGGGCGCGCTCGGGGAGGCCGTGGGCGAGCTCTACGTCGAGCGCCACTTCCCCGCCGCGGCGAAGGAGGCGATGGTCACCCTCGTCGACAACCTCGTCGCCGCCTACCGCGAGTCGATCTCCGCGCTGGACTGGATGGGCCCGGAGACCCGCGAGCGCGCGCTGGCCAAGCTCGCGAGCTTCACGCCGAAGATCGGCTACCCGGACCGGTGGAAGGACTACAGCGACCTCCAGGTCGACCGCGACGACCTGCTCGGCACCGTGCGCCGCGCCGGGGCGTGGGAGAGCGACCGGGACCTCGCCAAGGTCGGCCAGCCCGTCGACCGCGACGAGTGGTTCATGACGCCGCAGACGATCAACGCCTACTACAACCCGCGGATGAACGAGATCGTCTTCCCCGCGGCGATCCTGCAGCCGCCCTTCTTCGACCCCGAGGCCGACGACGCCGCGAACTACGGCGGGATCGGCGCCGTGATCGGCCACGAGATCGGCCACGGGTTCGACGACCAGGGCTCGAAGTACGACGGCGAGGGCAACCTCGTGGACTGGTGGACCGAGGCCGACCGCGCCGAGTTCGACCGCCGCGCGCAGGCGCTCATCGCCCAGTACGACGCCCTGTCCCCCGCCGGGCTGCCCGACCACCACGTCAACGGCGCCCTGACCGTGGGCGAGAACATCGGCGACCTCGGCGGCCTGACCATCGCGCTCAAGGCCTACCGCCTCGCGCTGGCCGCCGCGGGCGTCGACGAGCCGCCGGTGCTCGACGGCCTGACCGGCGAGCAGCGGGTGTTCTTCGGCTGGGCGCAGGTGTGGCGGGCGGCCACCCGCGAGGAGGAGGCGCTGCGCCGCCTCGCCGTCGACCCGCACTCCCCGCCGGACCTGCGCTGCAACGCCGTGGTGAGCAACCTCGACGCCTTCCACGAGGCCTTCGACGTGCGGGAGGGCGACGGGCTGTTCCGCCCCGAGGCCGAGCGGGTCCGCATCTGGTGACCCCCACCCCCTCGTGACCAGGGGATCCCGCCACCCCGGCCGGGGTGGCGGGATCCCCTGATCACCGAGCGAGGCGCCGGGGTCAGGCCCCCGGAGCGCGCCAGCCGGGCAGGACGACGTCGCGCTGCAGCTGCTGGCGCAGGTCCTCGGGCATGAACGCGGCGTCCAGGGCGTCGAGGGTGACCTGGCGGAAGTCGTCCCAGCCCCAGCCGGCCTCGGTGGCCAGGAGCACCATCTCGTCGGTCAGCGTCGTGCCCGTCCACAGCCGGTCGTCGCTGGAGAGGGTGATGGTGAACCCGAGGTCGCGCAGCGCGGTGACCTGGTGCCCGGCGATCGAGGGCGAGGCGCCGGTCTGGGTGTTCGAGCGCGGGCACACCTCCAGCGGCACCTGGCGGTCGCGCACGTAGGCGGCCACCCGGCCCAGCGCGTTGGTCACGCCGTCCCCGGCGCGCACGTCCTCGAGCACCCGCACCCCGTGGCCGATGCGCTGCGCGCCCTGCGCCAGGGCCTGCGCCACCGACTCCGGGCCGACCGCCTCACCGGCGTGGATGGTGAACGGGAGCAGCTGCTCGCGCAGCAGCGCGAAGGCCTCGGCGTGGGCGGTGGCCGGGAACCCGATCTCCGGGCCGGCGATGTCGAACCCGACCACCCCGGCGTCCCGGCGCGAGAGCGCGAGGCGCGCCGCCTCCAGCGACCGGTCGCTCTGGCGCATGGCGCAGACGATGGCGCCGGTGCGGATGGGCGTGCCCGCCGCGGCGGCCTCGGCCTCGCCGGCGCGCAGCCCGGCCAGGACGGCGTCGATGACCTCCTCCATCGAGAGCCCGCCCGCGGTGCTCAGCTCGGGCGCGAAGCGGCTCTCGGCCCAGACGACGCCGTCGGCGGCCATGTCGAGCACGAACTCGCGCGCCACCCGCTCCAGGCCGTGCGCGGTCTGGAGCACCGCGCCGGTGTGGGAGAACGGCTCGAGGAACGCCTCGAGGGAGCCGGAGTCGGCCGCCGTCTGCACCCACGCGGCCAGCTCGGCCGGGTCGGTCGTCGGCAGCTCGTGGCCGGCCTCGGCCGCCAGCTCGACGAGGGTGGCCGGTCGCAGGCCGCCGTCGAGGTGGTCGTGCAGGACGACCTTGGGCGCAGCGGCCAGCGCCTCGCGCGCGGGAGCGGTCGTCGGGGTGCTCACGCGCGGTCCTCCTCGGCGTCCTGGGGACGGGGGTGCTCGTCGTCACCGTCGTCGGGCAGGGCGTGGCCCTGCTCCAGGACGTCGGCCGGCTCGGCCTCCAGCGGCAGGGCCGTGCCGCTCTGCGTCGGGTCGGCCTCGTCACCGCCGACGGGCTGCAGCTGCTCCACCACGTCGGCCTCGTTCGCGTCTGCCTCGCTCATGGCGCCAACCCTAGGAGGCGATGCGCTCGAGCACGACGCCGCCGGACGCCGGGGCGGCGTCGGCGCTGACGTCGCAGCCGCCCTCGAGCGCGGCCAGGGCCCGCTCGAACCGCTCGGGGGTGTCGGTGTGCAGCGTCAGCAGGGGCTGCCCGGCGCGGACGGCGTCCCCGGGCCTGGCGTGCAGCACGACGCCGGCCCCGGCCTGGACGGCCTCGCCCTGGCGCGCGCGGCCGGCTCCCAGGCGCCAGGCCGCCACGCCCACGGCCATCGCGTCGAGGCGGGCGAGGGTGCCGTCGGCGGGGGCGAGGACGGTGTGGGTGTGCGCGGCCACGGGCAGGGCGGCGTCCGGGTCGCCGCCCTGGGCGCTGACCATGCGCCGCCACACGTCCATGGCGCTGCCGTCGCGCAGCTTCTCCGCCGGGTCGACGTCGCCCCGCCCGGCCGCGGCGAGCATCTCGCGGGCCAGGGCCAGGGTCAGCTCGACGACGTCCGCGGGGCCGCCGCCGGCGAGGACCTCGACCGACTCGGCGACCTCCAGGGCGTTGCCGGCCGTGAGCCCGAGCGGGGTGGACATGTCGGTGAGCAGGGCCACGGTGCGCACGCCGGCGTCGGTGCCGAGGTCGACCATCGTGCGGGCCAGCTCGCGGGCGTCCTCGCGGGTCTTCATGAAGGCGCCGGTGCCGACCTTGACGTCGAGGACGAGCGAGCCGGTGCCCTCGGCGATCTTCTTGCTCATGATCGAGCTGGCGATGAGCGGGATGGCCTCGACCGTGCCGGTGACGTCGCGCAGGGCGTAGAGCTTCTTGTCCGCCGGGGCCAGGCCGGGCCCGGCGGCGCAGATGACGGCGCCGACGTCCTCGAGCTGGGCGAGCACCTCGGCGGTGCTCAGGCTCGCCCGCCAGCCGGGGATGGACTCCAGCTTGTCCAGGGTGCCGCCGGTGTGGCCCAGGCCCCGCCCGGACAGCTGCGGGACCGCGACGCCGCAGGCGGCCACGAGCGGCGCCAGCGGCAGGGTGATCTTGTCGCCGACCCCGCCGGTGGAGTGCTTGTCGGCGGTGGGGCGGGACAGGGAGGAGAAGTCCAGCCGCTCCCCCGAGGCGATCATCGCCGCCGTCCACCGGGAGATCTCGCGCCGTCCCATGCCGTTGAGGAGGATCGCCATCGCCAGCGCCGACATCTGCTCGTCGGCCACCGCGCCCCGCGTGTAGGCGTCCACGACCCAGTCGATCTGGCTGTCGGAGAGCTCCCCGCGGTCGCGCTTGGTGGCGATCACCTCGACGGCGTCGTGCGGGGCGGGGGCGGGGGGCGTCATGGCCCGCATCCTCCCAGGCCCTCTCCGCCCCGAGATCACCGCACTTCTCCGGAGGAGTGCGGACGGCGAGGCCTCACGAACCGCACTTCTGGCGAGAAGTGCGGTCGCACGGCGCTCTGGAACCGCACTCCTGCGGAGAAGTGCGGACGGGGTCAGTACTCGCGCAGGTCGTCGGGGCCGAACGCGTCGGGCAGCACCTGGTCCATCGTGCGCAGGCCGGAGACCGTCTCGAGCACGAGGTCGCGCCCGCCGTGCTCGAAGAGCAGCTGCCGGCAGCGGCCGCACGGCATGATCACGCCGCCGTCGCCGCCGACGCAGGTGAAGGCCACGAGCCTCCCGCCGCCGCCCGCCACGAGGGAGCTGACGAGCCCGCACTCCGCGCACAGGGTGACGCCGTACGCCGCGTTCTCGACGTTGCACCCGACGACCACGCGCCCGTCGTCGACCAGCGCCGCGGCGCCGACCGGGTAGTGGGAGTACGGCGCGTAGGCGCGGCGCATGGCCGCGCGGGCGTGCTCGCGCAGCGCCTCCCAGTCGACCTCAGCGGCCTCCACCGGTGCGCTCACCCCTTCCCGTACGGGACGCCGTCCGCGGCGGGAGCGCGCACCCGCCCGACCAGGCCGGCCACCGCCAGGACCGTGGCCAGGTACGGCAGCATCAGCAGCAGCTGGCCGGGGATCGGGAAGCCGCTGAGCGTGCCGAGGGTCTGCTGCAGGCTCGAGGCGAACCCGAAGAGCAGGGCGGCGCCCAGCGCCCCGAGCGGCTTCCACCGCCCGAAGATCATCGCCGCGATGGCGATGAACCCCTGGCCGGCGGTCATCTCCTCGCCGAACGCGCCGACCCGGCCGAGGGTGAAGAAGGCGCCCCCGAGGCCGGCGACCGCGCCGCCGAGCAGCACGCTGCGCCAGCGCACCGCCATCACCCGCACGCCGAGGGTGTCGGCGGCCTTGGGGTGCTCGCCCACGGCGCGCACCCGCAGGCCCCAGCGGGTGCGGAAGAGGGCCACGTTGACCACGACCACCAGCACGTACATGAGGTAGACGATCAGGGACTGGTCGAAGACCACCGGCCCGAGCACGGGGATGTCGGACAGCAGCGGCACGGCCAGCGGGCGCAGCACCGGCGGGGTGTTGAGGGCGTCGGCCTGGGGCACGAGCAGCTGGCCGTAGAGGAAGCTCGTGAAGCCGATGACGAGCACGTTGAGGACGACGCCGACGATCGTCTGGTCGACCTGGTAGCGCAGCGCGAACAGGCCCAGCAGGGCCCCGACCACGAGGCCGGCCACGGGCGCGGCCAGCAGCCCGACGTAGGCGCTGTCGGTGAGGCTGGCGAGCACCGCGGAGGCGAAGGCGCCCGCCAGCAGCTGCCCCTCGATCGCGATGTTGATGACGCCGGCCCGCTCGCAGAGGATGCCGGCCATCGCCCCGAAGACCAGCGGCACCGCGAGGAGCAGGGTGCCGCGCAGCAGGCCGGTGAAGGGGATGCTGCGCCCGGCCACGGCCCAGCACAGGAACGCGAGGATCCAGGCGACGCCGAACAGCGCCGTCGCCCAGGCGGGGGTGCGCCGCCCGGCGCGGACCAGCAGCGCCGACCACGCCGCCACCGCCAGGCACAGCAGCGAGAGCACGAGGGCCGCGGTCCGGCTGGGCACGGTCACCGGCGACAGCTCGACGGCCTCGGAGCCGAGCGCGAGCACGAAGGTGGCCCGCAGCCCGCCGGCGGGCAGCACGGCGAAGCAGACCAGCGCCACCAGGGCCAGGACGCCGAGCACGACCGGCTGCTTCCACCGCCCCCGGCCGGGCAGGCCCGTGGCCACCGGGACCGCCGGTCCGGGGGTGGCCGGGGCCGGTGTCGTGACGGTGCTCATCGGGCTCCTCCGGCCGGGGCGGCCTGGCGCGCGCCGGCACGGCGCGGCAGGCGCGGCCGCAGCGCGCGCACCAGGGCCGGCGCTGCGACGAACAGGACGATCAGGGACTGCAGCACCACCACGAGGTCGAGGGAGGTGCCCGTGCGCGCCTGCATGGTCAGGCCGCCGGCGCGCAGCGCGCCGAACAGCACGCCCGCGGCCACGGTGCCCCAGGGGCTGGAGCGGCCCAGCAGCGCCACGGTGATGGCGTCGAACCCGAGGCCGCTGGAGACGCCTCCGGCGAGGAACCGCTCGGTGCCCAGCACCTGCGAGACCCCGGCCAGCCCGGCCAGGCCGCCGCAGACGAGCATCACGCCGGTGTAGGAGCGCTCCACCGAGATGCCCGCCGTGCGCGCCGCGCCGGCGTTCTGCCCCACGGCGCGGAAGCGGAAGCCGACCGTGCTGCGGGTCAGCAGCCACCACACCAGGGCGGCGGCCGCCACGGACAGCAGGATCCCGGCGTGCAGGCGGTAGCCGCCGCCGAACAGCCGGGGCAGCAGCGCGGAGTCGGGGATCAGCGGGCTGATCGGGTCGTTGCGGCCGGGGCGCTGGAAGGCCGCCGTGGTCAGCAGGTAGGCCACGAGGAACCGGGCCACGTAGTTGAGCATGATCGCGACGATCACCTCGTGGGCCCCGGTGGTCGCCTTGAGCAGGCCCACCACGCCGCCCCACAGGGCCCCGCCCAGGACGCCGGCCGCCACCGCCACGACGAGGTGCAGGCCGACCGGCAGGTCCCAGGAGAAGCCGACGTAGGCGGCGAAGATGGCGGCCAGGATGATCTGGCCCTCGACGCCGATGTTGAACAGGCCGGTGCGGAACGCCAGGGCCACCGCGAGGCCGCCGGCGATGAGCGGCGTCGCCCAGACCAGGGTCTCGGTGATCGGCCGCAGCGCCCCGCTGACGCTGTCCGCGCCGAGGTCGACGACCGAGCCGGCGAACAGCGCCGCGTACGCCTCGCTCACGGCCGTCCAGGCCGCCGAGAGGGTGTCCTGCGGGCGGGAGAAGAAGTACCGCGACGCGTCCTGCACGTCCGGGGCGGAGACGACGATGAGGACCGCGCCGACCACGAGGGCCAGGACGACGGCCGCCAGGGTGCTCAGGCCGCTGCTCACGCGCTGGGGGCTGAACCAGCCGCCCCGCTCGCCGTCGCCCGGCCGCAGGACCGGGCCGGCGGAGCTGGCCGGCCGCCCGGGGTCGACCGCGGCGGTGGGGGTCTGGTCGGGTCCGGTGCTCATGCGCCCTCCTGCCCGTGCGGGCCCGAGGCGCGGACGGCCTCGTCGTGCGGGACGCCGGCCATCATCAGGCCGAGGACGTCGCGCGGGGTGTCGCCGGGCACCACGCCGACGACCCGGCCGCGGTACATCACCGCGATCCGGTCGGCCAGCGCGACGACCTCGTCCAGCTCGGTCGAGGAGATCACCACCGGCGTGCCGTGGTCGCGCTCGGCGACGATCCGGCGGTGGACGAACTCGATCGAGCCGACGTCGAGGCCGCGGGTGGGCTGCGAGGCGATGAACAGCTGCAGCGGCCGGGCCAGCTCGCGCGCCAGCACGACCTTCTGCTGGTTGCCGCCGGACAGCGAGCCGGCCGGGGTGTCGACGCTGGGGGTGCGGACGTCGAACTCGCGCACCTTCTCGCGGGCGAACTCGCGCACCACGCCGGTGCGCAGCGCCAGCCCGCGCGAGTAGGGGGCGCTGCCGTGCAGGTCGAGCACCATGTTCTCGGCGACCGAGAAGGTGGCCACGAGCCCGTCGGAGGTGCGGTCCTCGGGCACGAAGCCGACGCCGGCGTCGAGCACCTGGCGCGGGCTGCGGCCGAGCAGCTCGGTGCCGCCGAGGCGCACCGAGCCGGTGGCGCGCGGCTGCAGGCCCAGCAGGGCCTCGGTGAGCTCGCTCTGCCCGTTGCCCTGGACGCCGGCCAGCGCCAGCACCTCCCCGCGGCGGACCTCGAGGTCCACGCCGTCGACCACGCGGTGGCCGCGCTCGTCGACCACGACGAGGTCGCGCACCACCAGGGCGTCCTCGCCCGCCTCGGCGGGCGCCTTCGCGACGGTCAG
Organism: Quadrisphaera sp. DVD1; assembly: GCF_058932755.1. NCBI lineage: Bacteria > Bacillati > Actinomycetota > Actinomycetes > Kineosporiales > Kineosporiaceae > Quadrisphaera > Quadrisphaera sp. DVD1. The sequence continues at coordinate 32,402 of NZ_JBZYWI010000001.1, read as the reverse complement.
CGACACCGCCCGCCCGACCATCATCGAGGCGAGCTCGGCCTCGGGCGCCTGCGGGTCGGCGACGCCGACCACGGCGCCGCGGCGGATCACGGTGATCCGGTCGGCCACGGCGCGCACCTCGCGCAGCTTGTGGGTGATGAAGACGATCGAGGTCCCGCCGGCCTTGAGCTGGCGCATGATCTCGATCAGCTCGTCGGTCTCCTGCGGGGTGAGCACGGCGGTGGGCTCGTCGAGGATGAGCACCCGGGCGTCGCGCACGAGCGCCTTGATGATCTCCACACGCTGCTGGACGCCGACCGGCAGGTCCTCCACGAGCGCGTCGGGGTCGACGTCGAAGCCGTAGCGGTCGGAGACCTCGCGCACCTGGCGGCGGGCCGCGGCGACGTCCAGCAGCCCGCCCCGGCCGACCGGCTCGGCGCCGAGCATGACGTTCTCGGCCACGGTGAAGACCGGGACGAGCATGAAGTGCTGGTGGACCATCCCGATCCCCGCGGCGAGCGCGTCGCCGGGCCCGGAGAAGCTCACCGGCGCCCCGTCGAGCAGGATCTCGCCGGCGTCGGGCTGCAGCAGCCCGTACAGGACGTTCATCAGGGTGGACTTGCCGGCCCCGTTCTCCCCGAGCAGGCAGTGGATCTCCCCGGGGGCGACCGTCAGGTCGATCGCGTCGTTGGCCACCAGCGCCCCGAAGCGCTTGGTGACCCCGCGCAGCTCGAGCTGCACGCCGCCTCCTCGTGAACCGTCGTCGTCAGTGTCCGCTCGTGCGCGAGCGCCCTCCCGGCGGACGGTACCGCCCGCCGGGAGGGCGCTCGCAGGTGCTCTGCCGTGCTGGGTGCCGCAGGGTGCCGCGGGCCTCAGGAGGCGCTGGGCGCCGAGGGCGACTCGACGACGAGCTCGCCGCTGATGATCTGCTGCTGCAGGTCCTCCAGCTCGGTCTTCAGCTCGGCCGGGACCTCGGCGTCGAAGTCGTGGAACGGGGCCAGGCCCACGCCCCCGTTCTCCAGGGTGCCGACGTACGCCTCGCTGGAGTACTCGCCCGCCATCGCGGAGGTCGTGACGTCCTCGACGGCCGCGTCGATCTCCTTGACCACGCTGGTCAGGACGATCGGCGCGTACTGCTCGGCGGACTCGTACCAGTCGCTGTCGACGCCGATGATCTTGACGTTGCCGGCGGCCTGCGCCGCCGCGGCGGCGCCCAGGCCGACCGGGCCGGCGACCGGCATGACGATGTCGGCGCCCTGCTGGATGAAGGTGTCGGTCAGCGCCTGGCCGTTGGCCTGGTTGTTGAAGTCACCGGTGAAGGAGCCGTCCTGGGCCGCCTTGTCCCAGCCGAGGAGCTTCACGTCGGTGCCCTTGGCCTCGTTGTGGGCGGCGACGCCGTCGGCGAAGCCGTCCATGAAGACGGTGACCGAGGGGATGTTGATGCCGCCGAAGGTGGCGACGGTGCCCGTCTGGGTCGTGCCCGCCGCGGCGTAGCCGGCGAGGAAGGAGGCCTGCGCGGTGTCGAACAGCAGCGGCTTGACGTTGTCCATCGGCTCCTCCGTGGTGGAGTCGATGAGGGCGAAGTCCTGGTCCGGGTTGGACGACGCGGCCTCCGCGGTCGCCTCGGCGAGGAGGAAGCCCACGGTGACGGTGATGCCGCAGTCGCCGCTCGTCGTCTGCGCCAGGTTGGGGCCGAAGTCGGCCTCGGAGCTGGACTCCAGGAGGGTCACGTCGATGCCCTCGGACTCCTCGAGCGCGGTCAGCCCCTCGTAGGCGGACTGGTTGAACGAGCGGTCGTCGACGCCGCCCGAGTCGGTGACCATGCAGGCGGTGAAGTCGCTGGCGCTCTCGCCCCCGCCGCTGCCGCTCGCGCTGTCCTCAGGGGCCTCGCCGCACGCGGCGGCCGTGAGGGCCACGACCCCGAGAAGGGCTGCCCCGACCATCTTCTTCACGCTTCGTCCTCCTGCTGCTCGGCCAGGGATCTCCCGTCCGCTCGGCTCGGACTGTAGGTGCCCCAGCGGCCCGGCACAGGCCCCTGGCGCGCCTGGGGCCGCCTTCGTTACCGATCTGCGACAGGGACGGCGCCCTCGACGCCGTCGGCGGGCACGGGCGGCTCCTCGCGCTCCAGGCCGGCGAGCGCCGCGGCCGCCAGCAGGCGGACGCCGACCGCGATCGCGCGCTCGTCCGGCTCGAAGTCGCCCCGGTGCAGGTCGTGGGTGGGGCCCCCGGGCGTGCGCGTGCCGAGGCGGGCCATCGCCCCGGGCACCCGCTCCAGGTACCAGGCGAAGTCCTCCCCGCCCAGGCTCTGGTCGGTCGGCACGGCCGCGCCGGGCCCGAGCTGCGCCTCGGCGGCGTCCTCGAGCAGCCCCGTGCTCACGGCCTCGTTGACCACCGGCGGCACCCCGCGCACGTGCTCGACCTCGGCGGTGAGCCCGTAGGGGCGCACGAGGTCCTCGACCACCTCGGTGAGCAGCTCGCCCGCGGCGGCCCAGGCGTCGGCGCGCACGCAGCGCAGCGTCCCCTCGACCACGCCGACGCGCGGGATGGCGTTGGCGGCGCCGCCGGCGCTGATCCGGCCCCACACGACGCTGACGCCGGCGCGCGGGTCGAGGCGGCGCGAGAGCACGGCGGGCACGCCCGTGACCACGGCGGCGAGCGCGTAGACGAGGTCGCCGGTCAGGTGGGGGCGGGAGGTGTGGCCGCCGGGCCCGCGCAGGCGCACGAGCACCTTGTCGAAGGCCGAGGTGATCGGGCCGACGCGCAGGCCCACGTGGCCGACGTCGGTGTGCGGGTCGCAGTGCACGGCGAGGATGCGCTCCACGCCCTCGATCGCCCCGCCCTCCAGGACGCCGAGCGCGCCGCCGGGGGTGACCTCCTCGGCCGGCTGGAAGACCAGGCGGACCCGCCCGGGCAGCGCGGCGTCCCCGCCGGCGCGGTGCAGGTCGGCGAGCACCAGCCCGGCGCCCAGGACGACGGCGGTGTGCACGTCGTGCCCGCAGGCGTGCGCGACGCCGGCCACCGTGGAGGCGAAGGGGCTGGACGTCTCATCGGCCAGCGGCAGGGCGTCGAGGTCCGCGCGCAGGGCCACCACGCGCTCGCCCTGGCCGACGTCGCAGACCAGCCCGGTGCCGGGCAGCAGGCGCGGCGCCAGGCCGGCGGCGCGCAGCTCGTCGGCGACCACGGCGGTGGTGCGGTGCTCCACGTGCGCGGTCTCGGGGTGGGCGTGCAGGTCGCGGCGCAGGGCCACGAGCCGCTCGAGGCGGGGCGCGAGGAGGTCCGCGAGGGCCGGCACGGCGGCGTCGGGGGCGTGGGAGGGGTTCAGGGGAGGTCCTTCCGGGGTCCGCCCCACGCTAGCGCCCCGGGTCAGACCAGGTCGGCGCGGCCGCCGTCCCTCCACGCCGCGACCTCCGCCTTGACCGCCTGCGCGTGCGCCCGCGTGGTCACCAGCAGGGCGTCGGGGGTGTCGACGACGACGGCGTCGGGCAGGCCCACCACCGACACCACCCGCCCGGCCCCGGGCACGACGACGCCGCTGGCCCCGCCGGCGGCGTGCACCAGCGCCGGGTCGCCGAGGACCGCCACGCCGTCGCCGGCCCCGGGCAGGAGGGAGGCGAGGGAGTCCCAGTCGCCCACGTCGTCCCAGCCGAAGGCCCCCGGCACCACGGCCACGCCCCCGGCCGCGGCCACCGGCTCGGCGATCGCGTGGTCGATCGCGATCTTCGTCAGGGCCGGCCACACGCGCTCGAGCACGGCCTGGCGCGAGGGGCCGTCCCAGGCCGCGGCGACCTCGCGCAGCCCGTCGTGCAGCGGCGGCAGCTGGGCGGCGAGGTGGTCCAGGAGCACGCCGGCGCGCACGACGAACATCCCGGCGTTCCAGCGGTGCTGCCCGCCGGCGAGGTAGGCGCGGGCGGTCTCCTCGTCGGGCTTCTCCACGAACTCCGCGGCCCGCCGGGCCAGCGGCGCGCCCGGCACGGCGAGCGGCTCGCCGCTGCGCACGTACCCGAAGCCGGTGGCCGGGGACGCCGGCTCGATGCCGATCGTCACGACGAAGCCCTCCCGGGCGGTGGCCACCGCCTGGGACACGGCGTCGGCGAAGACCTCCGCGTCGGCCGGCGCGATGACGTGGTCGGCGGCGAAGGAGCCGAGGACGGCGTCAGCGCCCTCGCGCTCGGCCAGCACCGCGGCGGCGAGGCCGATCGCCGCCATCGAGTCGCGCGGCGAGGGCTCGACGAGGAGGTTGCGCTCGAGCAGCCCGGGCAGCTGGCCCGCGACGGCGGCCGCGTGCGACCCGCCGGTGACGAGCAGCAGCCGGTCGGAGCCGCACAGCGGCACGAGCCGGTCCCAGGTGCCCTGCAGCAGGGTGCGGCCGGTGCCGGTGAGGTCGTGCAGGAACTTCGGCGACGACGCGCGCGACAGCGGCCACAGCCGCGTGCCGGCCCCGCCGGCGGGCACGACGGCGGAGAATCCCTCGAGGTGGCTCATGCCTGGGGATCGTGGCACAGCACGCCGCCGGTGAGGCGTTCGTCACTCGGACGGCCCCCAGGAGCGCCTGCAGCCCTGCCCGGGCGCGCCGATCAGTAGAGTGAGGCCGTAGACGCCGCCGTCCCCCGCACCGCCGGACGACGCGCCCCGAGAACCCGAGGAGGCGCTCCCGTGCCCACCCTGCCCACCGTCCCGACCGTGTCGGGTCCCACCGGAACCCTCTACCGCGGCCGCGAGGGCATGTGGTCGTGGGTCGGCCACCGGATCACCGGGGTGCTGATCTTCGTCTTCCTCCTCGTGCACGTGCTCGACACGGCGCTGGTGCGGGTCTCCCCCGAGGCCTACAACACCGTCATCGAGACCTACAAGAACCCGGTCGTGGGCCTGGGCGAGGCGGGCCTCGTGGCCGCGGTCCTCTTCCACGCCTTCAACGGCGTGCGGATCATGCTGGTCGACTTCTGGCGCAAGGGCGCGCAGTACCAGCGCCACATGTTCTGGGCGGTGATGGCGCTGTTCGTGCTGACCTTCGTGCCCTTCCTCGCCCGCCACCTCGGCCTCGTGCTGTCCCACTGATCGAAGGCGCTGACGATGACCGCGATCCAGACCACCCCGGCCACCTCCCCGCCGATCGACGCGCCGCGCTCGCCCTACCGCCGGGTGAAGTCCACGCGCAGCAACTTCGAGCTGTACGGCTGGCTGTTCATGCGCCTGTCCGGCGTGCTGCTCGTCGTGCTCGTCCTGGGCCACCTGCTCATCCAGCTCGTGCTGGGCCAGGGCATCAACCAGGTCGACTTCGCCTTCGTCGCCGGCCGCTGGGCCAGCCCGTTCTGGCAGGTCTGGGACCTGACGATGCTGTGGCTGGCGATGCTGCACGGCACCAACGGCGTGCGCGTGATCATCAACGACTACGCCGAGCGCAACGGCACCCGGTTCTGGCTGAAGATGGCGCTCTACACCGCCTTCACCGTGACCGTGGTGCTCGGCACGCTCGTCGTCTTCACCTTCGACCCGTGCCTGCCGAACGCGGCCGCCGGCGACCTGCCGTCGTTCTGCCCGGCCGCCGGCTGACCGCCGCACCACCCACCAGGAGGCACCTGTGCAGACCCACATGTACGACGTCGTCATCGTCGGCGCCGGTGGCGCGGGCATGCGCGCCGCCCTGGAGTCCGGCCAGCGCACCCGCACCGCGGTGCTGACCAAGCTCTACCCGACCCGCTCCCACACCGGCGCGGCCCAGGGCGGCATGTGCGCCGCCCTGGCCAACGTCGAGGAGGACAACTGGGAGTGGCACACCTTCGACACCGTCAAGGGCGGTGACTACCTCGTCGACCAGGACGCCGCCGAGGTGATGTGCAAGGAGGCCATCGACGCGGTCCTCGACCTGGAGAAGATGGGGCTGCCGTTCAACCGCACCCCCGAGGGCCGGATCGACCAGCGCCGCTTCGGCGGGCACACCCGCAACCACGGCGAGGCCGCCGTGCGCCGCTCCTGCTACGCCGCGGACCGCACCGGCCACATGATCCTGCAGACGCTCTACCAGCAGTGCGTCAAGCACGAGGTGGAGTTCTTCAACGAGTTCTACGTGCTCGACCTGCTGCTCACCGACGTGGACGGCGTCCGCACGACGTCCGGCGTCGTCGCCTACGAGCTGGCCACCGGCGAGGTGCACGTCTTCCGGGCCAAGTCGGTCGTGCTGGCCACCGGGGGCGCGGGCAAGGTCTACAAGACCACCTCCAACGCCCACACCCTCACCGGCGACGGCATGGGCATCGCCTACCGCGCGGGCCTGCCGCTGGAGGACATGGAGTTCTTCCAGTTCCACCCGACGGGCCTGGCGGGCCTGGGCATCCTCCTGTCCGAGGCCGCCCGCGGCGAGGGCGGGATCCTGCGCAACGGCGAGGGCGAGCGCTTCATGGAGCGCTACGCCCCGACCATCAAGGACCTCGCCCCGCGCGACATCGTGGCCCGCTCGATGGCCAACGAGGTGCGCGAGGGCCGCGGCGCGGGCCCGAACAAGGACTACGTGCTGCTCGACCTCACGCACCTGGAGCCGGCGCACATCGACGCCAAGCTCCCCGACATCACCGAGTTCGCCCGCACCTACCTCGGCGTCGAGCCCTACACCGAGCCGGTGCCGGTGTACCCGACCGCGCACTACGCGATGGGCGGGGTGCCGACCACGGTGACCGCGCAGGTGCTGGCCGACAACGAGACGGTCGTGCCCGGCCTCTACGCCGCCGGCGAGGTGGCGTGCGTGAGCGTGCACGGGTCCAACCGCCTGGGCACCAACTCGCTGCTGGACATCAACGTCTTCGGCAAGCGCGCGGGGATCGCAGCCGCCGAGCACGCGATGGCCACGCGCGAGTACGCCGACCTGCCGGAGGAGCCGGAGTCGAACGTCGTCGACTGGATCGAGCGCATGCGCTCGGCCACCGGCGGGGAGCGCTACGCCACCCTGCGCCAGGAGCTGCAGGAGACGATGGACGCCAACGCCCAGGTCTTCCGCACCGAGACGACGCTCAAGCAGGCGCTGTCCGACATCCAGGGCCTGCGCGCGCGCTACCTCAACGTCTCCGTCCAGGACAAGGGGCGGCGCTACAACACCGACCTGCTCGAGGCGATCGAGCTGGGCTTCCTCCTGGAGCTCTCGGAGGTGATCGTCGCGGGTGCTCTCGAGCGCAAGGAGTCGCGCGGCGGGCACTTCCGCGAGGACTACCCGCACCGCGACGACGTCAACCACATGCGGCACACGATGGCCTACCGGACCGTGGACGAGCTCGGCCGCGAGGGCGTGCGGCTGGACACCAAGCCCGTCGTCATCACCCGCTACCAGCCGATGGAGCGCAAGTACTGATGCCTTCTGACCAGCCCGTGACCCCGCCCGGCGTGCCGAGCTTCGACGTCACCCTGCGCATCCGCCGGTACGACCCGGAGACCGACTCCGAGCCGCACTGGGAGGACTACACGGTCACCGCCCACGGCACCGACCGGCTGCTCGACTCCCTGCACAAGATCAAGTGGGAGCTCGACGGGTCGCTGACCTTCCGGCGCTCCTGCGCGCACGGCGTCTGCGGCTCGGACGCCATGCGGATCAACGGCCGCAACCGGCTCGCCTGCAAGGCGCTGCTCAAGGACCTCGACCCGAGCAAGCCGATCACCGTCGAGCCGATCAAGGGCCTGCCGGTGGAGAAGGACCTCGTCGTCGACATGGAGCCCTTCTTCCAGTCCTACCGCGAGGTCATGCCCTTCCTCATCACCTCCGGGCACGAGCCGACCCGCGAGCGCCTGCAGTCCGCCCACGACCGCGAGCGGTTCGACGACACCACGAAGTGCATCCTCTGCGCGGCGTGCACGTCGTCCTGCCCCGTCTTCTGGACCGACGGGCAGTACTTCGGGCCGGCGGCGATCGTCAACGCCCACCGGTTCATCTTCGACAGCCGCGACGAGGGCGCCGACCTGCGCCTGGAGGTCCTCAACGACCGCGAGGGCGTGTGGCGCTGCCGCACCGTCTTCAACTGCTCCGAGGCGTGCCCGCGCGGCATCCAGGTGACCAAGGCGATCTCGGAGGTCAAGCAGGCCCTGCTCATGCGCAAGGTCTGACCCGACCAGCCCTCCTCGGCGTGGTCAGGGGATCCCGCCACCTTCGCCGGTGGCGGGATCCCCTGATCACGCCGGGGGCCGGGGCGGGCGCCGGTCCAGGACCGCGCTGAGCGCGCCGGCCACGAGCCGGGTGCCGGCCACGGCGAGCCCGCCGAGGACGGCGCCGGCGGCGATCGTCGCGCGGTCGGCGGCCCGCGCCCCGTAGCTCGGGGCGAGCCGCTGGCCCCCACCCGCGACCCCGGCCCCGTTCGCGGCGAGCGCGGCCGGGCCCACCGCGGGGCCGATCACCCGCTCGGACTCCCCCGCGGTGATCGCCGCGGCCACGGCCGGGTCGGTGGCCGCCCACGCGGCGGTGAGCAGCACCACCCGCGAGACGAGGTTCATCCAGACCAGGACGCCGGCCAGCACGCCCAGCGCCGCGAACAGCGGGTTGCGCCCGCTCGTGGCCCCCAGGAGCACCCCGGCGAAGAGCTTCAGCGCCCCCACGGCGGTGGCGCCGACCAGCGACGCCTGGCGCAGGTCGCGCCAGGGCACCGGCAGGTCGGCGAGGACGCGCAGCAGCACGGCGAAGATCCCGGCGTCCACGAGCAGCACCACGGCGACGCCCAGGGCCGAGAGCAGGACGCCGGCCGCGCGGCCGCCGTCCAGGCCGAGCACGCGCAGCACGAAGGTCGCCGCCGCGCTGGCCGCCACCGACAGCACTACCGAGGCGAGCACCGCGACGCCGAAGGTGACCAGGCCGATGAGGTCGCGCACCCGCATGGCGACCGGCCCGAGGCGGTCCTTCGGCACCCCGAACATCGCCCGCACGCCCTCGCGCAGGGCGTCGATCCAGCCCAGGCCGGCCAGCAGGGCCACGACGAAGGCGACGACGCCGGTGGGGCTGAACGGGTCGAGGCTGAGCAGGTCCTCCTGGGCGACGAGCCCGCCGCTGCCGGTGTCGACCAGCCCCGGCACCTGCTCGACCGCGGCCTGGACGACGCGCTGCTCCAGCTCGGGGCTGCCGCCGACGACCCGGGCGAGCACGGTGAGGCCCACGTAGAGGATGGAGAAGACCGACAGCAGCGCCAGGTAGGCGATGCCGCCGGCGATGACCGGCCCGCGCAGGTCCTGGTACTGCGCCCACGTGCGGGAGGGGTGGCTGCTCAGCGCGCGCCGCAGCAGGGCCAGGGGCCGGGCGGTGGACGGGGCGACGAGCGGCTCCTTCCTCGGGAGCCGGCCGCCGGCCGGCTCAGGCGAGGCCGAGGGGGAACTCGGCCGACGGGCGCCACACGCCGTCGCTGCCGTGGAGGTACAGCTCGACGCTGGCGACGGGGAAGGTCGCCTCGTAGCCGGCCAGCGTCGAGCGGGCGCGGTCCAGCGCCGCGTCGTCGACCTCCTGGGCGACCGTCACGTGCGGGTGGTACGGGAAGCGGCGCTGGCTGCCCAGCACGCCGGACCGTACCCGCTGCTCCAGCGCCGCGCACTCGCGCGCACCGGCCTCGACCTGCACGAACACGACCGGGGAGACGGGCCGGAAGCTGTCCGTGCCCCTCAGGCGCATCGCGAACGGCTGCACCGCGGCGGCGCAGGCGCGCAGGTGCTCGTGGACGTCGTCCAGCACGGAGAGCTCCACCGCCGTCGGCGGCACGATCGTCACGTGGGCCGGCACCACCGAGCCCAGCGGGTCGCCGAAGTCCACGCGGCAGCGCTGCAGGAGCTCGGCGTGCGGCGGGGGCACCGGGATCGCCACGCCGATGGTGACCTGCTCGTCGCGCACCGCCCGCACGACGCCGTCGAGGGTCTGGCTGGACGCGTCCTCGGCCGGGAGGCCGGCCGCAGTCCCCCTGCTGGCTCCGGTGCCGGTGGCCACCCCTCAGCCCCTCGCGGGCAGCAGGCCCAGCCGGTCGTAGGCGCGGGCGAGGACCCCGGAGGCGCGCTCGCGGGCCTTCTCCGCTCCCCGCGCCAGGACGGCGTCCAGGGAGGCCGGGTCGTCCAGGTAGGCCAGGGTCCGCTCGCGCACCGGGGTCAGGGCCTCGACGACCACCTCGGCGAGCTCCTTCTTGAGGTCGCCGTAGCCGCGGCCGGCGAAGTCGGCCTCGAGCTGCTCGACCGTGCGCCCGGAGAGCGCCGAGTGGATGGTCAGGAGGTTGGAGATCCCGGGCTTGGCGGCCGGGTCGAAGCGGATCTCGCGCTCGGTGTCGGTGACCGCCGAGCGGATCTTCTTCGCCGTCACCTTCGGGTCGTCGAGCAGCTCGACGATGCCGTTCGGGGACGAGGCGCTCTTGCTCATCTTCGTCGTGGGGTCCTGGAGGTCCGCGATCCGGGCGCTGGGCCCGACGATGTGCGGCTCCGGCACGACGAACGTCTTGCCGTAGCGGGAGTTGAACCGCTGGGCCAGGTCGCGGGTGAGCTCGAGGTGCTGGCGCTGGTCCTCGCCCACCGGCACCCGGTCGGCGTCGTAGAGCAGGACGTCGGCGGCCATGAGCACCGGGTAGGTGAACAGCCCGACGGTCGTGCCCTCGCTGCCCTGCTTGCTCGACTTGTCCTTGAACTGCGTCATGCGACCGGCCTCGCCGAAGCCGGTGATGCAGCTGAGCACCCAGGCGAGCTCGGCGTGCTCGGGCACGTGGCTCTGGACGAACAGCGTGGAGCGCTCGGGGTCGATCCCGGCCGCGAGGTACTGCGCGGCCGTCAGGCGGGTCCGCGCGCGCAGCGCCTTCGGGTCGGGGGCGACCGTCAGGGCGTGGAGGTCGACGACGCAGTAGGTGGCGTCGTACTGCTCCTGCATGGCCACCCAGTTGACCAGCGCGCCCAGGTAGTTCCCCAGGTGCAGGGAGTCCGCGGTGGGCTGCATTCCGGACAGGAGGCGTGCGGGCACGGCGTCCATCCAACCACCTGTGCGGCGGGGGCGGGCGCGACGCACCGCCGACCGGGTCAGGCCGTCGCTCGCCGCTATCGTCGCCGGATGCTGGCCCCCCAGCGCCAGGAGCGCATCCTCGAGGAGGTGCGGGCCCACGGCGGGGCCCGGGTCTCCGACCTCGTCGCCGTCCTGGGCGTCTCGGACATGACGGTGCGCCGCGACCTGGAGGCGCTGGCCGCGCGCGGTCTCGTGGCCCGGGTGCACGGCGGCGCGGCGGCGCTGGCCGGGCGCGCCGCCGTCGAGCCGGGGTTCTCGGCGAAGTCGGCGCTGCAGCGGCCGGAGAAGCGGGCGATCGCCGCGCTCGCGGTCTCCCTGGTCCGGCCCGGCGACTCCGTGGCCCTCTCCGCCGGGACGACGACCCACGCCGTGGCCGCGGCGCTGCGCGCCGTGCCGGACCTCACCGTGGTGACGAACTCCCTGCCGGTGGCCCAGGTCCTCCACGACGCCGGGCGCGACCCCGCGCACGTCCTGCTCACCGGCGGGGTGCGGACGCCGTCCGACGCCCTGGTCGGGCCGGTCGCCGTGGCCGCGCTGAGGGACCTGCACGTGGACTGGCTCTTCCTCGGCGCGCACGGCGTGGACGAGCGGGCGGGCCTGACCACCCCCAACCTCGTCGAGGCGCAGACCGACCAGGCGCTGCTGGCCGCGGCCCGGCGGGTCGCGGTGGTGGCCGACTCGACCAAGTGGGGCGTGGTGGGCCTGACGACGATCGCGCCGCTGGAGGGGCTCGACGTGCTCGTCACCGACGAGGGCCTGCCGCCGGACGGTCGACGGGCCGTGGCGGAGAGGGTGGGACGGCTGCTGCTGGCGCCGGTCGGCGCCCCGTGAGTGGTCGACGTTGCCGACCTGTGTGCGTTCCTGTTTGATCACAGGGTGCGCCGCACTCCGATGACGATGGCCGACGGCCGCCAGCTGCTCTACTTCGACGACACCGAGCCGTACGCGTCGGGCGCCGCCACCCGCGCGCTGCACGACGCGCGCGACCTCCCGCCGGTGGCCACGACGTCGACGATGCGCTTCGACGTCCTCACCGGCGAGTGGGTGGCCCACGCCGCCCACCGCATGGACCGCACCTTCATGCCGCCGGCCGACCTGTGCCCGCTGTGCCCGGCCCGGCCGGGGCGCGAGCCCGGGGAGGTGCCCGCCGACGACTACGACGTCGTCGTCTTCGAGAACCGCTTCCCCTCCTACGCCGGCGCCGGGACCCCGCTCGCGGCCGAGCCGGCGTCCCTGGTGGACGGCCAGGCGCTGTGGCCGGTGCGCCCGGCGGTGGGCCGCACCGAGGTCGTCTGCTTCACCGCCGACCACGCCGCCACCTTCGCCTCGCTCCCGGTCGAGCGCGTGCGCACCGTCGTCGAGGCCTGGGCCGACCGCACCGCCGAGCTCTCCGCGCTGGACGGCGTCGCGGAGGTCTTCGTCTTCGAGAACCGCGGCGCCGAGATCGGGGTGACCCTCCAGCACCCGCACGGGCAGATCTACGCCTACCCCGAGCCCACCCCGCGCACCGCCCAGTACCTCGGGCAGGCCGCGCAGCACCGGCGGGCCACCGGCGGGAACCTGCTCGCCGACGTCCTGGCGGCCGAGCGCGCCGCGGGCACCCGCGTGGTGCTCTCCGGGGAGCACTGGAGCGCCTACGTGCCCGCCGCCGCCCGCTGGCCGGTCGAGGTGCACCTGGCCCCCCACCGCGACGTGCCCGACCTCGCGGCCCTCGACGAGGCCGAGCGGGACGAGCTCGCGCACGTGTACTCCGAGCTGCTCCAGCGCCTCGACCGCTACTTCGAGGGCGTGGACCGCCTCCCCTACATCTCGGGGTGGCACCAGGCGCCGAGGGGCGAGGCCCGCGAGCTGGGGCGGCTGCACCTGCAGGCCTTCTCCGTGCTCCGCTCGCCCGGGCGGCTGAAGTACCTGGCCGGGTCGGAGTCGGGCATGGGCGCCTGGGTCAACGACACGACGCCGGAGCGGATCGCCACCCGCCTGCGCGAGGTGGCCTCGTGAGCGCCGCTCCCCCGCGGGCCGAGCCGGTCTGGGTGCCGGCCGCCGACCCCGCCGCCGCGGCGCGCACCGCCACCGAGGCCTTCACCGAGGCGTTCGGGCGGGCGCCGGACGGCGTCTGGGCCGCGCCGGGGCGGGTCAACCTCATCGGCGAGCACCTCGACTACAACGGCGGCCCGGTGCTGCCGCTGGCCCTGCCCCACCGCACGGTGGTCGCGGTGCGCCGCCGCGACGACGACGTGGTGCGCCTCGTCTCCGCCGCCGACCTCGGGAAGGAGTCCGCCCGCTGGGAGGGGCGCCTGGCCGACGTCGGCCCCGGGACGCCGTCCGGCTGGCCCGCCTACGCGGCCGGGGTGCTGTGGGCGCTCGGCCTGGCCGGGCACGACGTGCCGGGCCTCGACGTCGCCGTGGAGTCCTCGGTGCCGTTCGGCGCGGGGCTGTCCAGCTCCGCCGCGCTGGAGAGCGCGGTCGCCGTCGCCGTGGCCGACCTGCTCGGGCTGCCCCTGGACGACGCCGGGCGCGCGGCGCTCGCCGCGGTGTGCGTGCGCGCCGAGAACGAGGTGGCGGGCGCTCCCACCGGCGGCATGGACCAGGCGGCGTCCCTGCGGGCCACCGCCGGGGCGGCGCTGCTGCTCGACACCTCGGACGGGTCCGTGGAGCAGGTGCCGCTGGACCTGCCGGCGTCCGGGCTGGAGCTGCTGGTGATGGACACCCGCGCGGCGCACTCCCTCTCCGACGGCCAGTACGGCGCGCGGCGCGACGCCTGCGAGCGGGCGGCGGCGATCCTCGGGGTCACCGCGCTGGCCGAGCTGCACGACGTCGACGCCGCCCTCGCGCGGCTCGACGGCCAGGACGACACCGCGCTGCTGCGCCGCCGGGTGCGCCACGTGCTCACCGAGACGGCGCGGGTCCACGACGCCGTGGCGCTGCTGCGCAGCGCCTCGGGGAGCAGCGACCTCGGCGCGCGCCTCGGCCCGCTGCTGGACGCCTCGCACGCCTCGCTGCGCGACGACTACGAGGTCTCCTCCCCCGAGCTCGACGTCGTCGTGGACGCCGCCCGCGCGGCCGGGGCGCTCGGCGCCCGGATGACCGGCGGCGGCTTCGGCGGCTCCGCGGTGGCGCTCGTGGCGACGGGCGCCTCGGCGCAGGTGGCGACCGCGGTGCGCGCCGCGGCCCTGGCCGCCGGGCACCCCGAGCCGGCCTTCCTCGTCGCCGAGGCCTCCGCGGGAGCCGCCCGGGTGGCCTGAGCGGTCAGCCCCGAGCGCCGGCCCGGTCGTCGTCCCACACGATGCCGATCTTGCCGCCGGCGCCCGCGTCGGCGACCTCGTACGCCCGTCCCGCCTCGGCGAGGGGGAAGGTGGCGGTGACGACGCGGTCGGGGTGCAGGCCCCAGCGGTCGAGGTTCTCGAGCAGCTCGGCCATGCGCACCGTGGAGGTCACCCACGAGCCGTGGACGGTGAGCTGGCGGTGGATGAGCACCTCGGAGACGTCGACGGACAGCTGGCCCCCCTCGCCGACGAGGGCGGCGCGCCCCCAGCGGCGGGTGTGGCGCAGGGCGGTGAGCTGGCCGCGACCGTTGCCGGAGCAGTCGACGGAGGCCTCGGCGCCGTCCCCCAGCAGGGCGGTGAGCTCCTCGTCGCTGCCCGGCACGGCCTCGTCGACGGCGCCGAGCTGCACGGCGAGGGCCCGCCGCTCGGGGCTGGGGTCGGTGCCGATGACGGTGGTGGCGCCCATGGCCCTGCCGAGGAGGCCGGCGGCCAGGCCCACCGGGCCGAGGCCGACGACGAGGAGGCGGTCGCGCCCGGAGACGCCGAGGCGGCACAGGGCCTCGTAGGCGGTGCCGAAGCCGCAGGCCACGCACGCGCCGTCGAGGTAGGACAGGGAGTCCGGCAGGACGAGCAGGTCGCGCTCCTCCGCGAGGAGCCGGTCGGCGTGGCCGCCGTCGCGCTGCCAGCCGTAGGCGGCGCGGCGCGGGGAGGTGCAGCTGATCTGGTACCCGCGCCGGCACTCGTCGCACTGCCCGCAGCCGCTGATGTGGTAGACGACGACGCGGTCGCCGACCCCGATCCGGTCGACCCCCTCGCCGACGGCGACGACGACGCCGCAGGGCTCGTGCCCGCCGACGACCCCCTGGTAGGCCTCGGGGCCCTCCCCCAGGTGCTCGCGGTAGATCGCCCGCAGGTCCGAGCCGCAGATGGTCGAGGCCCGCACGGCGACGAGGACCTGGCCGTGCCCGGGCTCGGGGTCGGCCACCTCGCGCAGGTCGACCGTCGAGTTCCCGGGGAGGAAAGCAGCGAGCACGGGGGCCTCCGAGTGGTGCGTCGTCCTCGACCGGCGTCCGCCTCTCCGGCATGGACTCCGCTCATCTGAGCGGCTATGCTCAGGTGAGCCACCAGGGTGCGCCAGCGACGCAGCCGGTGTCAACGCCTCCGCGACCCTCGCCCAGGCGGTGGTCGGGTCGGCGTGCGAAGAGGGGTCTGATGGCGCGCGGAGCGACGAGCAGCCGGACGTCGTCGGTCCAGGTCGGCGGGCTGGCGCTGGCCGTGGAGGCCGCGCGGCGGTTCCACCTCGACGGCGCCTCGAAGGTGCAGATCGCCGAGGACCTGGGCGTCAGCCGGTTCAAGGTGGCGCGGCTGCTCGAGACCGCGCGCGCGGCCGGGCTGGTGCAGATCCGGGTGGGGATGCCGCCGGAGATCGACGAAGCCCTGTCCGCCCGGCTGTGCAGCGCCCTGGGGCTGCAGCGGGCCGTCGTCATGGCGGGCGCGGTCGAGGAGGTCCCCGACTCCGGAGAGGCTGGCCCGATCGGCGCCGCGGTGGGGCGGATCGCCGCCGGCTACCTGCAGCAGCTGACCAGCGCCGAGGACGTCGTCGGCCTGGCCTGGGGCCACGCGATGTCGCACCTCGGCGCGTCATGGTCGGAGCACGTGCCCGCGACGTTCGTCCAGCTCGCCGGAGCGATCAGCCGGCCGGACGTCCCCGAGAACGCCCCCGAGCTGGTCCGCCGCACCGCGGCCGCAGCCGGTGGGACGGCGGCGACCTTCTACGCCCCCATCGTCATGCCCGACGCCTCCAGCGCCGAGGCGCTGCGCCAGCAGATCGGGGTGCGGGAGGCCATGGCCCTCCTGGACGACCTCACCAAGGCCGTCGTGAGCATCGGGGCGTGGACCCCCGGGGGGTCCACCGTCCACGACTCCCTCGAGCCCGGCGAGCAGGAGCAGCTGAGGGCCGCCGGCGCCGTGGCCGAGACCACCGGGCTGCTCGTGGCCGAGGACGGCACCGTCCTGCGGGCCCTGGCCGACCGCGTCGTCGGCGTCAGCGAGGCGCAGCTGCGCCGCACGCGCCAGGTCTTCGCCATCGCCGTCGGTGCGGCCCGCGCCGACGCCGTGGCCGCTGTCGTGCGCAGCGGCATGGTCACCGGCCTGATCACCCACGCCTCGCTGGCCCGGGAGCTGCTCGGCCGCACCGGAGGCCTCGCGCCGGCAGGCCCTCCGCCGAGCGGTCACCGCTGACGGGTGAGCCGCAGGTCCATCCAGGGCCGCCGCCGCCCGTCCGGTCCCTGCACCTCCCAGTGCGCGTGCATCGACGCGCCGTCGGAGGCCACCCGCAGCGTGGCGCTGGCCGTGCCCGCGTGGAAGGTCCACGTGCCGTCGCGCACGACGGCGGTCGAGGTCTCGACGCCGCCGCGGTCGTCGTAGGCCCGCGTGGGGAAGGCACCGCGCTCGGGGTCGTAGGGCTCGATGACCTCCAGGGCTCGCGTGCGCTCGCCACCGATCTCCACGTCGACGTGGTGGACGACGGTCGGTCCCAGCTCCTCGTAGACGTCGCTGCCGGTGACCGCGGCCACCACGGTCCGCCCGTCCTCGCCGAAGACCTCCCCCTCCGTGCGCCACGCGCCGATCAGGGCAGCCGTCGGAGGCGGCTCGTCGCGGCGCACCGGGACGCCGCGGTGCCGGTCCGTCATGACGCCCCCTCCCCACCACCTCGGGCGAGGCGGCTGCGGAGGGGACGACCCGGCCCGAGCGCGGAAGTCATCGCCGGGCCAGGATGCTGCGGTGGGCGCGAGCGGGTTGACCTGGACCGGCGACGTCTCGCTCGGCGCGTGGATCGCCCCGCGCCTGGGGCCGTTCGGCGGGTGGGTGGGCTCCGTGGTCCCCCGCGGCTTCCCCGCCTGCGCGCGCGTGCTGCACCCCGTGCGCGACCGCGAGGGGCGGCCCACCACGTGGGCGGCGGTGTGCGAGACGACCGGCCGCACCCCGCACGCCCTGGTGCAGTGGCGGTCGATCTGCCGGCCACCCGTCGGGCACGACGCCGGGCGCGCGTGGGACGGCGAGGAGCCGCAGGAGGGCGACCTGGAGGCCACGGCGCTCGAGGCCCTGTGCCGGGTGCTGGCCGGTCACACCCCGCGGGGTGCGGAGTGCTGCTTCGCCCTGTGGGAGGGCCACGGCTGGATCCGCGGCAGCCCCTCGGTCGTCGCGTTCGGGTTCCCGCCGGGCTCCACGAGCACCGACGTGCCCCCGGCGTTCGACGCGACGGTGCTGGCGGGCCCGCGGCTGCACCTCCCCGGACGCGACCACCTCCTGTTCACCGGGCCCCTCGAGGCCGCGACCGACCTGGGCTGGCGGCCGGCGCCGGACTGGTTCGTCCCCCAGTCCCCCAACCTGCTCTGGCCCGCGGACCGGTCCTGGTGCGTCGCCACGGAGATCGACTTCGACTCGACCCTGGTGGCGGGCAGCGCCGCCCTCGTCGACTCCGTCCTGGCCGATCCCGACCTCGAGGCCTGGCCGGTCGACCCGGGCGACGACCTCACCGTCCACGGCGACGGCGTCAACGACTGAGCGGCGAGCGGCTCCGCGGGCTAGGGCCGGTCGAGGGAGAGCTCGCGCAGCGGGCTCCCGCCGTCGACGAACAGCCGGGCACCTGGGGCGGTGGCCGCGGCGAGGCGGCGCAGCACCTGGCGACCGGCCTGCGGGTGGCGGCCGTCCAGGGCCCCGACGCGGACGGCGAAGACCAGGTCGAACGGCTCGTCCCCGGGCAGGAGGACGAAGTCCTCGGCCGCGACGTGGCGCAGGCGCAGCCGCCCGGAAGCGATCTGGGTGGCCCCTGCCTCCGCCGCCTGCGCGATGGCCACCGCCGACCGGTCGATGCCGAGCACGTGTCCGGTGACGAGCCGGTCGGCCACGGCGCGCGCCGCCGCACCGGGCCCGCAGCCGATCTCCAGCACGCGCGAGTGCGGCAGCAGGGGCAGGGCGTCGACGACCGCGGCGAGGCGGGGCGACAGGCCGCTCGGCACGCTCAGGAGGCCGGCGGCGGAACGGCCGCGCTGGCGTCCTCGCTCATCCGTCCAGGCCCTCGCGCGAGGGCGACCGCCCGTCCGGCTCGCCGGCGCCCCCGGACGCGGCCCCCGGGCGCAGCCGGTAGAGGACCTCTCCGGCGTGGGGCTCGACGAAGGTGTCCGGGTCGCGGAGGCAGGCGTCGAGGTCCACGGTCGCCGGGTCCCGGTAGGACAGGTTCACCGAGCGGACGACGTCCTCGGGGATGCCCGTCGCGAGGGTCACGGTGACCCGGTTGCGCTCGCCCTCCTCGGGGCTCCACGTGCCCTGCCCCCGCAGGTGGGTGGAGTGCGCCAGGTCGCCCCAGGGGTGGTGGCGGAAGCGGTCCCACTGGCCCAGGAAGTAGTCGCGGTTGTGGTACCCGATCTCGCTGATGTGGGGGTGCATCACCGAGATCTCGGTGATGTGCGGCGCGTAGATGATCACCTCACCGCCGTCCGCCACGATCGGCTCGAGCTTGTAGAAGCCCTTCGCCGCGGTCCAGATGTCCTGGTACTTCTCGGGCATCACCGACACGACCCGCTGCACCGGGTGGTCGAAGTAGGTGATGTGCGTCTGCGCGGAGACGGCCGCGCACGCCGCCCAGGCCTCCTCCGGCGTGCCGAAGGAGGCCGCGTGGAGGGTGTCCGTTCCCGAGGCGACCACCAGGCACAGGGCCAGCCGCCGGGCGGGGACCAGGCTCGCGGCCTCGTCGATGAGGGCCCGCACGGGCGTCGTCCCGCCGGTCCCGATCATCTCGGCGCTGGTGACCAGCGCGCCGACCCAGTGCGACACGTCGATGAGCTCGGGCCCCGAGACGCCGGGGAAGAAGTACTTGTTGCCCCCGGAGAAGCCGACCACCTCGTGCGGGAAGACCGGCCCGATGAGCAGCGCCACGTCGGCGTCGGCGACGTGGCGGTTGATCCGCACGTCGACGGAGACCCCGGTGAGCAGCCCGCCGGTGATCTCGCCGAGCCGCTCGGCGCTGATCCGCCCGAGGTGCGTCAGCGCCCCCTCCGACGCCCACTCGTGGTTGACGATCCGCCAGCCCGGGTAGGTCTCCTGCGGCGCTGACGGGTCGAGGCCCAGGTGGGTGGCCAGGGCCTCCTCGCTCATGCTCTGGTGCGTGCCGAGGGCGATGACCACCGTGACCTCGGAGGCGCGCCCGGACAGCGCCTGGTGCACGGCTCCCAGGAGCGCCGGCAGCGGGCAGGTGCGCGTGCCGTCGGGCACCACGAGGCAGACCCGCTTGCCGTCGAGGTCGGCGCCGGCGAGGGCGTCCAGCACGAAGCGGCGGACCTCCTCGTGCGGCAGCTGCTGCCCCGGGCCGCCGACCACCGCCGCGCGGGCGCCGGCGGTCCCCGGGTCCTGCTCCTGGCTGCTCACCTGCGCGTGGTCCTCGCGGTGAACGCCAGCAGCATCAGGAGGATGACGGCGCCGTAGGCGATGTTCTGGCCGGCCTGCGGGATGCCCACCACGCGCAGGATGCTCAGCAGGAGCACCGTGATGAGCACGCCGGCGACGGTACCGCCGTAGCCTCCCCGACCGCCGAAGATGCTCACGCCGCCGAGGACGACCGCCGCGATCGACGCCAGCTGGTAGCTGCTCCCGGACCCCAGGTAGCTGGACCCGGTGTACCCGGTGAGCAGGAAGCCCGCGACGGCCGCCGTGATGCCGGACAGCGTGTAGAGGGTGATGACCGTGCGAGTGACCGGGACCCCCGCGTAGAAGCTCGCCTCGCGGTTGAGCCCGGTCGCGTAGATCAGCCGCCCGGTGACGCTCCGCCGCAGCACCACCACGGTGATGGCGGCCAGCAGCGCCCAGACGAGCACGCCGGTGGTGAGGAACCCCGCGTAGCGGTGGGTCATCAGGGAGTTCAGCAGGGGGCTGGAGGTGCCGCGCGGCGCCCCGTTCGTCAGGAGGTACCCGACGCCGGTGACGATCGTCATCGTCGCCAGGGTCGCCACGAGGTCCGGGACGCGGATGAAGGCGATCACGGCGCCGTTGACCAGGCCGACCGCGGCCCCGATGGCGAGGGACACGAGCAGCGCCAGCGGCAGGTCGGCGTCGTTCCCGTCCAGGACGGCGGCGGTCATGAGGTTGGCCAGGGTGACGACGGCCCCCACGGACAGGTCGATGCCCGAGATGAGGATGACCAGCGTCTGGCCGATGGCCACGACCCCGAGGATCGCCGCCAGCTGGAGCAGGCTCCCGATCTGGGCCGCCTCCAGGTAGCCCGGGGAGATCAGCACGGTGACGACGTACAGCCCCGCGAGGGTGATGAAGGGCAGCACCGGCCGCAGCTGCGCCGTCCGCGACCGGCTGCGCGAGGGGCTGGTCGGGGGGCTGGCGGTGGTCGTCGTCATGCTGTCGCCTCCCTGCGCTGGCGCAGTGTGCGGGCCGCGTAGGGGATGCCCAGTGCAGCGATGAGCAGGATGCCTGTCACGAGGTACTGGTAGTAGGTGTTGACGCCGAGCGAGAACAGCAGGTTGTTGATGAAGCTCAGCACCAGCGCGCCGGCCACGGGGCCGGCGACGGTGCCCCGGCCGCCCGAGAGGGCCACGCCGCCGATGACCGCGGCGGCGATCGCGTTGAGCGTGTAGGCGCTGCCGATGTTCGGGTCGCCCGAGCCGGCGTTCATCGTGATGAAGATCCCGCCGAGGGCGGCGAAGAACGCGGCCAGGACGTAGGCGCGGATCTTCACGGACCGCACCTTGACCCCGCTGGTGAAGGCGGCCGACTCGTCGTTGCCGACGGCGTACAGCGCCGTGCCGAACCGGCTCCGGCGGATCGGCCACCACAGCAGGACGGGGATGGCCACGAGCAGCAGCACCACCACGGGGACGGGCCCGACCAGCAGGAGGACCGTGTTCGTGAACGAGGCCGGCAGCTCGCCCCGGGGGCTCGGCAGGATGTACAGGGCCACACCGAAGAGCACCGACGAGGTGGCCAGGGTGACGATGAGCGCCGGCAGCTCGAACACGGCCACGAAGATCCCGTTGACCAGCCCGGCGACGAGGGCCGCGGCCACGGCCACGGCCACCCACACCGCGAGGCTCCCGCCGGCGATGGAGCCGTGGGCGATGATCACGTTCACCAGGGTCAGGGTCGCCCCGATCGACAGGTCGATGCCGCGGGAGACGATGACGACGGTCGCGCCGATGGCGGCCATCGCCAGCGGCAGCTTCTGGGCGAAGGTGTTGGTGATCGACACGACGTCGAGGTTGGGCGTGGCCGCCATCCAGGCCACCACGATCACCAGCAGCACCGCGTAGGCGACCGGTGTGGCGGGGTCGCGGCGCAGGTAGCGCCTGATCGAGGCGGTCACGCCGCCTCCGCCCCGGCCGCGAACGAGGCGCCCGTGATGTTCTCCTCGGTGAGGTCGTCCCCGGAGAACTCGGCGACGACGTGGCCCCCGGAGATGACGAGGACGCGGTCGCACACGCCGATCACCTCGCTGAGGTCGGTGGACATCAGCAGGATGCCGCGGCCCTGCGCGGCGAGGTTCCGCAGCAGCACGTAGATCTCGTACTTCGTCCCGACGTCGATCCCCCGCGTGGGGTCGGCGAAGAGGTAGACGGACGGGTCCACCAGCAGCGCCTTGCCGATGACCACCTTCTGCTGGTTGCCGCCCGAGAGCCCGCCCGAGACGATCGAGGCGTCCGGGGGTCGGATCGCCATCGTCGCCAGGCTCACGTCGGCCGCCGCCTTCTCGCGGCGCGAGGAGATGAACCCGAAGCGGGCCATGGACCTGATCGTCGGCAGCGTGAGGTTGCGCGCGATGGAGAAGGGCAGCACGAGGCCGTGCCGCTTGCGGTCCTCGGGGACGAGGGCCATCCCGCTGCGCAGCGCCTTCGAGGGCCGGCGGAAGGGGCCGACCGCGGTCCCCAGGCGCACCTGGCCGGTCGACGGCCGGACGCCGGCGAGCCCCTCGAGGAGCTCGTTCTGGCCGTTGCCGGCGAGCCCGGCGATGCCGACGACCTCGCCGGGGCGCACCTGCAGCGAGACGTGGCTGACGCGCGTGCCGGGGACGGAGAAGTCCGAGACCTCCAGCAGCGGCCGGCTGCGGTCGCCGTCGTAGGGGTCCCCGCGCGGGGGGAAGAGCGCCTCGAGCTTGCGCCCGACCATGAGCCGCACCAGCGTCTCCGAGTCGATCTCCGCGGCCGGGAGCGTGGCGACGGACTCGCCGTCCTTGAGGACGGTGAAGCTGTCGCAGACGGCGAACATCTCCGACAGCCGGTGCGTGATGAGGACGACGCTCGTCCCCCCGGCCCGCAGGCGCCGGACCAGCTCGAGGAGCCTGGCGACCTCGGCCTCGCGGAGGCCCGACGTCGGCTCGTCGAGGATGAGCACCCTCGGCCCGGACACCAGCGCCTTGGCGATCTCGACGAGCTGGCGGTCGGCGAAGTCGAGGTCCCTGACCATGTCGTGCACGGACGCGGTCGAGCCGACCGTGGCGAGGGCCTCGGCGGCGCGGCGGTCCCGCTCCTTCGTGTCGACGAAGGGGCCGCGCATCGGCTCCTGCGACAGGAAGACGTTCTCGCTCACCGACAGGTGCTCGAGGACGGACAGCTCCTGCGCCACGGCGGCGATGCCCGCCGCGCGGGCG
Organism: Quadrisphaera sp. DVD1; assembly: GCF_058932755.1. Classification (NCBI taxonomy): domain Bacteria; kingdom Bacillati; phylum Actinomycetota; class Actinomycetes; order Kineosporiales; family Kineosporiaceae; genus Quadrisphaera; species Quadrisphaera sp. DVD1. Next base: position 9,529 of record NZ_JBZYWI010000001.1, on the reverse strand, counting down.
ACCGCCGGGGTGAGGTGCTCCTGGGGCTGCCCGTCGTAGAGCACCTCACCGGCGTCGGGCGTGTAGATGCCCGAGAGGACCTTGAGCAGCGTCGACTTGCCGGCCCCGTTCTCCCCCGCCAGGCCGATCACCGTCGAGGGGGGGACGACGAGGTCCACGCCCTTGAGCGCGTGGACCCCGCCGAACCTCTTGCGGACGCCGCGCAGCTCGACGACGGGGCCCGGCGAGGGAGCCGGGCGGTGGTCCTCAGGCCGCGACGTCACTGCTTCCCGCCGTAGTACTTCTGGATGGACTCCTCGCTGAGCTTGGTCGGCAGGAAGAACGCGTCCGGCAGGTCGGGGCGCACGTACTCCTCCAGGGTGTCCTGGGTGATGACCGGCAGCTCGACCTCGGGCGTGCGGCCCGGGTCCTCACCGCGGACGGCCTTGAGCGCCACCTCCAGCGCGTCCGCCGACAGCGACGGCGGGTTGGAGGGAGCGATCGACTCGAAGCCGCTGCTGTCCTTGAGCTGCTTCCACTTCTTGAGGAAGCCGTTGTAGCCCTCGCCGGGGATGGGGACGACGGCCGCGCCGCGCTGCTCGATGGCGTTGATGGCCCCGAGGCTGGGGCCCCCGCCCTGGGAGTAGATGCCGGCGACGTCCGGGTTGGCGGACAGCAGGTCGGCTGCGGCGGACTGGCCCTTGGCCTGGTCCCAGTCGGTGTTGGCGCCGCCCGCGACGGTGATCCCGGCCTCCTCGAGCGCTGCCGTGGCGCCGGCGAGGCGCTGGTCGTTGACCGGGCTGCCCGCTGCGCCGTCCAGGGTGACGACCGAGTCGCCGCTCTGGAGCTTGGAGGCCAGCCACTCGCCGCCGATGCGGCCGAACTCCTCCTGGTCGACGTTGACGACGATGCCGTTCTCGCTGGAGACCTCGTTGTCGAAGGAGACCACGAGCACGCCCTGCGCGTGCGCCCGCTGGACCGCGCTGTTGAGCGCCGTCTCCGAGGCCGCGTCGATGAGGAGGATGTCGACGCCGCGGGTGAGCAGGTCGTTGATGTCGGACAGCTGCTTGTCGACGCTGTTGTTCGCGTCGGTGACGATGAGGTCCTCGATGTCGTCGCCGTGCCGGGCCACGGCGTCCTCGAGCTCGTAGATGATCTGGGTGCGGAAGGCGTTGCCGGCGAAGGAGTTCGAGAAGCCGACCGTGAGCTTCCCCTCCTTCGGGGGGACCATGTACGGCGCGGTGCTGGCGCTGTCGCCGCCGCCCTCCGCCTGACCGGCGGTGGAGCAGCCCGTCGCTCCGAGGAGCAGGGCGGACACGGCGACGCCGGCCGCCAGCAGGGTGCGGCGCCGGGGGGCTCTCGAGGTGGTCATGGCTGTCTGCTCCTTGGTGAGGGGGTTCTGGAGGGCTGGAGGGCCGGGCGCGGGGACCGCGGAGCCGGTCAGGACGTCGTCGCGCCGACGGGTGCGTGCGGCGGGGCGGTCGCCGCGCCGAGGGCGGCGCGCGCCTCGGCCCGCCCCTGGGTGCCGGTGGGGACGAGCAGCACGCGCCCCGCGAGCGGCTCCCGGTCGCGCCCCAGGCTCGCCGACGTGATGGCCAGGGTCGCCAGGTCGGAGCCGACGAAGGCGGCGCTGGTCGGGCGGCTCACGGGGAGCGCCAGCTCGAGGTCGACGGCTCCGTCGGGGCGGTAGCGGACGACCTTGCCGCCGTCCCACTTCGCCGCCCACACGCACCCGTCGACGTCCACGGTGAGCCCGTCAGGCACGTAGCCCGCGGGGTCCTCCGCGAAGACCCGCCGGCCGGACAGCCGGCCGGCGTCCAGGTCGAAGTCGAACACCCAGATGCACCGCGCGAGGGAGTCGGTGTAGTAGAAGCGGCGGTCGTCCGGGGACCACCCGAGCCCGTTGGACGTCGTGACGGCGCCGAACTGCTCCTCGCAGCGACCCTCGGCCCAGCGGTAGAAGGCGCTGGTCGCCTCGGTCTCCGGGTCGTGCATGGTCCCGAACCACAGCCGGCCGGCCCGGTCGGTCTTGCCGTCGTTGATCCGGTGGCAGCTGGTGTCGAAGTCGCCGCGCCACAGCGCGGTCCACCGGCCGTCGGCGTAGCGGTGCAGCCCGTCGCGCAGGCCGGCCACGAGCCCGCCCTGGTCGTCGGGCACGACGAACCCCACGTCGCTGGCGGTGGGGACCGGCGGCTCCTCCGCGCCGTCGAGCGACGAGCGGCGGACCAGGTGGCGCTTGATGTCGACCCACAGCAGCTGCTGCGCGCTCGCGTCCCACCAGGGCCCCTCGCCCAGCACGTCGCGCGACGCGCTGTCGAGCACGTCGACGTCAGCCGGCTGGCGTGACATCACCGCACCGCGTGGTGGGAGTGCGCCCCGTGGGCGCAGGAACGTCCCGTGCTCATCGCTGGCTCCTTCGCCAGAGGTGTGACCTCTTCGTCGTCACGCCGAGCCTGCCAGCGCTCTCCGAGCGCTGTCAACCGCAGACACGCCGGTTCTTGAGGTCAACTGGTCCGACCACCTGGCGACTCTTGCGGCGCGGGGTGAGCGTCCCCGACGCTGGAGGCGCCGCATGGGCGGCCGGCGCCGGCTCCGGTGTCGCCTCGCGACGCTCTTGAGCCGACTGGTCAGACCAATTATTGTGACTCTCGACGGACACTGGGGTCGTCACTCGGCGGAGGCCGAGTCTCGTGCTGGGGAGCAGCTGAGATGGTCGGACCACTCGCATGAGCGGCGGCACCGCACCGGAGCGCGTCGTCGCCCTCCTGCGCGACCAGATCGCCGATGGCGCCCTGGCTCCGGGGGACCGGCTCCCGCGCGAGCGGGACCTCGCAGCGGAGCTCGGCGTCTCCCGCTCCGCGCTGCGCGAGGCGATCAGCGCGCTGGCCGTGATGGGGCTCCTGGAGACCCGCCACGGATCGGGGACGTACGTGACCGCCCTGGGCCCGGAGGACCTCCTCGCCGGCGTCGGCCTCGTGGCCTCGGTCATGCCCTCGGGGTCGGTCACGGAGCTCGCCGAGTTCCGCCGCCTGGTCGAGCCGCCCGTCGCCGGCCTGGCCGCCACCCGCGCCACGCCGGAGGACCTCGCCCGCATCGAGGCGGTGCACGCCGAGATGGAGCGCACCACCGACCCCGCCCGCTACGCCGAGCTGGACTCGGACTTCCACCGCGCGGTCGTGGCCGCCGCGGGCAACCAGGTCATCAGCGCGGTGTTCGCCGCGCTCGTCCTCGGCGACGCCTGGAGGCGGATGTGGCAGGGCCTGACCCGCGACCACGTGCCCGCGCGGACCCGGCAGGACCACGCGGACATCCTCGTCGCCCTCCAGACCGGCGACTCCGCGCTCGCCATCGCCGTCGAGACGTCCCACACCGCTGCGACGCAGCGGCACCTGCGCACGCCGCGACCATCGGAAGCGGCGCCGGACAGCACGCCCCAGCCCGACCGACGATGACCACCGAGGAGCGACCGATGCAGGGCCAGCCGACGCCGACGACCGACCGCGAGGTGGCCCCGCCCGCCCGCCGGGTGGTCATCACCGAGTACGACCAGGAGTCGGTGGCGATCGAGCAGGAGGTGGCGGCGTCGCGCGGCGTGGAGCTCGTGCGCGCCGACTGCCGGACCGAGGACGACGTGATCAGCGCGGGGTCCGGGGCCGGCGCCCTCGTGGTGCAGTACGCGCAGATCACCGACCGCGTCCTGGCGGCCCTGCCGGACCTGCGGGTGGTCAGCAGGTACGGGGTCGGCGTGGACACCGTGGACGTCGCGGCGGCCACCCGGCACGGGGTCGCCGTGTGCAACGTGCCCGACTACGGGACCGAGGACGTCAGCGACCACGCCGTCGCCCTCGCCCTGGCGCTGGCCCGGGGCGTCGCCCGGCTCGACCGAGGCGTGCGGCGCGGCGAGCACTCGCTCGCCCCGGCCAAGCCGCTGCACCGGATCGCCGGGCGCGTGTTCGGCGTCGTCGGGCTCGGCCTGATCGGCACCGCGACCGCCCGCAAGGCGCGCGGCCTCGGGTACTCGGTGATCGGCTGCGACCCCCTGAGGGCACCGGGGACCGTGACCGACGAGGGCATCGCCGTGGTCTCCTTCGACGACCTCGTCGCGAGCGCCGACGTGATCTCCCTGCACGTGCCGCTGAACGCCCACACCCACCACCTCATCGGCGCCGAGGCGCTGTCCCGCACCCGGCCGGGCGCCGTCCTGGTGAACACGTGCCGCGGTGGCGTGGTCGACACCGCCGCGCTGCTCGACGCGCTGGACGGCGGCCGCCTGCTCGGGGCGGCGCTCGACGTCTTCGAGGAGGAGCCGCTGCCGGCCTCGAGCCCCCTCGTGCAGCGGGAGGACGTGGTGCTCACGCCGCACGCCGCCTGGTACAGCGAGGAGTCCGAGCAGGAGCTCAAGCGCCGCGTGCTCGAGAACGCGGCCGACGTCCTCGACGGCCGGCGTCCCCGCAACGTCGTCAACCCCGAGGTGCTGGCATGACCGCCGGCGAGGGCCGGCGGGAGCCGGGGGCCGACGTCCTGGCCTCGCTCAGCGCCGCGCGCCTCGTCCCCGTGGTCGTGGTCGACGACGCCGCGGACGCCGGCCCGCTGGCCGGCGCCCTCGTGGCCGGCGGGCTGCCCGTCGCCGAGGTCACCTTCCGCACGCCGGCCGCGGCCGACGCCATCCGCGCCATGGCGGAGCGGGGCGACGTCCTCGTCGGGGCCGGCACGGTGCTGACGCCCGCCCAGGTCGACCTGGCCGTCGCCGCGGGAGCCCGCTACGTCGTCTCCCCCGGCCTCAGCCGCGCCGTCGTGGAGCGCTGCCGCGAGCACGGCGTGCTGCCCCTGCCGGGCGCCGTCACGGCCACCGAGGTCCAGGCCGCGCTGGAGCTGGGGCTGGCCACCGTCAAGTTCTTCCCCGCGGGCACCTCCGGCGGCGCCGCGGCGATCGCCGCGCTCACCGCCCCCTTCGCGGGGGTGCGCTTCGTCCCCACGGGCGGCATCGGGCCGGCCAGCGTCCACGACTACCTCGCCGTCCCCGCGGTGGTCGCCGTGGGCGGCTCGTGGATGGTCCCGCGGGACCGGGTCCGGGCCGGCGACCTCGCCACCGTCCAGCGGCTCACCGCCGAGGCCGTGGCGCTCGTCCGCGCGTCCTGAGCAGTCCCGTCCCGCCACCACCCCCGAGGAGCACGCCGTGGCCGACCTGACGATCCGCCCCGCGGACGAGTGCCGCTACGACCTCGTGGCCCTGGGCGAGGTGATGCTGCGCCTGGACCCCGGCGAGGGCCGGGTGCGCACCGCGCGGACCTTCACGGCGTGGGAGGGCGGCGGGGAGTACAACGTCGCACGCGGGCTGCGACGCACCTTCGGCCGGCGCACCGCCGTGGTCACCGCCCTCGTCGACAACGAGGTCGGCCGGCTGCTGGAGGACCTCGTCCTCACCGGCGGGGTCGACACCTCCCTGATCCGCTGGGTCGGCCACGACGGCGTGGGGCGCGCCGCCCGCAACGGCCTGAACTTCACCGAGCGCGGCTTCGGGGTGCGCCCAGCCGTGGGCACCTCCGACCGCGGCCACACCGCGGTGAGCCAGATGCGGCCGGGGCAGGTCGACTGGGACCACCTCTTCGGCGCCCTCGGGGTGCGCTGGCTGCACACCGGCGGGATCTTCGCCGGGCTCAGCGAGAGCACCGCCGAGGTGGCCCTGGAGGCGGTCGCCGCCGCCCGGCGCCACGGCACGGTCGTCTCCTACGACCCGAACTACCGCCCGAGCCTGTGGGAGTCCCAGGGAGGCCGTGCCAGGGCGCGCGAGGTCAACAGCGCGGTGGCCGCGTACGTCGACGTCATGATCGGCAACGAGCAGGACCTGGTGGGCGGCCCCGACGGCGGCTCCGGTCCGGTCCAGGGCGAGGACGCGGCCGCAGCGGTGGAGCGGATGAGCGCTGCCCACCCCCAGTTCGCCGTCATCGCCACGACGCTGCGGACGGTGCACAGCGCCACGGTCAACGACTGGGGGGCGGTGGGGTGGTCACCGAGCACGGGCCTCGTGCGCGCCGTCCACCGCGAGCGCCTGGAGGTCCTGGACCGCGTCGGCGGAGGCGACTCCTTCGCGTCGGGGCTCATCCACGGCCTGCTGGCCGGTGAGGGCCTGCCCACGGCGCTGGAGCTCGGGACGGCGCACGGAGCCCTGGCGATGACCACCCCGGGGGATGCCAGCGCGGCCAGCGAGGCCGACGTGCTCGCCCTCGCCGGCGGAGCCCGCGCCCGCGTGCAGCGCTGACCCCGAAGGCTCGGGACGCTCCCCGCCGTCACCGCCGCGGAGGGCCGAGCACGCGCTGCGCGTTCGTCGTGGACGCCGCGACGGCGCTCGGCGCGGCGGTCGTGGCCCACGCGCTGGCCTGGCACCTCGCCCGGGCGGTCCGCCGCGCGCGGTCAGGACGGCGCGCCGGCGCCGGGCGGCCGCCAGTCCACGACGGCGTCCAGGCCCCGCGCGACCACGCGGGCCGGGACCCGGGTCATCACCCGGCCGGCACCGTTCCGGAGCCGCACGCCCAGCGGTGACGAGGCCTGCGTGAGGCGCGCCGCGGACCGGGAGCGGGCCGCGATCCGGGTGGTCCGCGGCAGGCGCAGGGCGCCGTAGCGGTCGAGGGCGCCGAGCACGTCGGCCGCGGTGGCGGCCCGGGCGACGAGCGCGGCGAGCGTCACGGCGTCCTCGAGGGCCAGGCACCCGCCCTGGCCGAGCTCGGGGGTCATGGCGTGCGCGGCGTCCCCCACCAGCGCCACGCGCCCGGCGGTCAGGCGCGGCAGCGGCGTCCGCAGGTCCATGACGTCGTGGTGCAGGACGTCGAGCGGGCCGGCGCCGGCGAGGACCTGCGGGATGGGGTCGTGCCAGGCGCCGAACCGCCGCCGCAGCTCGGCCGCCTCGTCGTCGTGCCGGACGCCGGCCGGCGTCGTCGCGGTGGCGTAGCAGTAGACCCGCCCGCCGGCCATGGGCACGACGGCGAAGCGCTGCCCGCCGGGGCCCCAGGTCTCCGACCCGGTCGCCCCGGCCGGCGCGGGGGCCACCAGGCGCCACGCGGTGTACCCGGCGTAGACGGGCCCGGGGTGGCCGGGGAAGAGGCCGGCCCGGATCCGGGACCAGGTGCCGTCCGCCGCGACCACGAGGTCGGCCTCGAGCTCGCGCCCGTCGCCGAGCCGCACGCGCGCCGGGCCGTCGAGAGCCGGGTCTCCCGGCTCGACACCGCCCACCGGGCAGCCCAGGCGCAGCACGCCCGCGGGCAGCGCGCCCACGAGCAGGTCGACCAGCTCCGTGCGCTCGAGGACCACGAGCGGGTCCGCGAACCGGGCCCGGACGGCGTCGGCGACGTCGCTGCGGCCCAGCCACCGCCCGTCGGGCAGGCGGACGCCGCTCCCCGCGCCGAGCGCGGCCCGGCTGCGGACGGCGTCGCCGAGGCCGAGCGCGTCCAGGGCGCGCAGCGCGTTGGGCCACAGGCTGATCCCCGCCCCGCGCGGCTCGAGCCGCGGAGCACGCTCGAACACCGCCACGTCCCATCCGGCCCGCGCCAGGCCGGCGGCCGCCGCCAGCCCGCCGAGGCCCGCTCCGACCACCACCGCGCGCACCGGCACCACGCTCCTCCTCGCCCGCCGTCGCGTCGAGGGCCGGGGCGCGGTGGTAGGGATGGCCGCATGATCGCTGCAGATGCCCAGCGCGTCGCCCTGGGCACGTGGCCCACGCCGCTCGAGCCCGCTCCGCGCCTGGCCATCGCCCTCGGGCTGCACCCGGACGACCTGTGGATCAAGCGCGACGACCTGGGCGGGCTCGGAGGCGGCGGCAACAAGGTCCGCAAGCTCGAGCACACCCTGGGCCGGGCGGTGCACCGCGGCGCGCGGGCGGTGGTCACCAGCGGGGCGGCCCAGAGCAACCACGCCCGCCTGACCGCGGCGGCCGCAGCGCGCCTGGGGCTCGCGGCGGTGCTGGTCCTCGAGGGCGACCCGCCGGCCGAGCTCCGCGGCAACGCGCTGCTGGACGCGCTGCTGGGCGCCCGCCTGGTGTGGGCGGGTCCGGTGGACGCCGCCGCGCTGGCCGCGCGCGTGGAGCAGGAGGCCGAGGCGCTGCGATCGGCGGGGACGCCGACCGAGGTGGTGCCCTTCGGCGGGTCCAGCGTGGTGGGCGCGCGCGGGTACGCCGAGGCCGGCGCGGAGCTGCTGGACCAGCTCTCCGACCTGGACACCGTCGTGGTCGCCGTCGGGTCAGGCGGCACCATGGCCGGGCTGGTGCACGCCCTGGGGGCCGAGCGCGTGCTGGGCGTGGACGTCGGCGCCGTCCCCGACCCGCTCGAGCGGGTCGGGCACCTGGCCGGCGGCCTGGCGCGCGAGGACGGGACCCCGGTGCCCGGCCCGCTGCGGCTGCGCCGCGACCTGGTGGGGGCCGGCTACGCCACCCTGACGCCGCAGGCCCAGGAGGCGATGGTCCTGGTCGCCCGCACGGAGGGCGTCGTGCTCGACCCGGTCTACACCGCACGCGCCGCCGCCGGGCTGGTGGCCGCGGTCGCGGAGGGTGACGTTCCTGCGAGCCGACGCACCGTGCTGCTGCACTCCGGGGGCCTGCCGGGCCTCTTCGGCCATCCCAGCGCCCCGGACCTGGCCGACGCTCCCTGAGGCGCACCGGGCGGGGCGGGCCGCCCCGGGTCAGCCGCGGGCGGAGACCTCGAGGTCCTTGGAGCACAGGACGTCGGGGTGGGAGAGGTAGCCGAGGCGGGTCCAGAACTCCAGGGCCCCGGGGTCCTGCGGCACCACGAGCAGGTTGATCCGCGGCACGCCGAGCCGGGCGAAGCGCGCCTCCAGCTCGCGCACGAGCGCGGTGGCCACCCCCTGGCGCCGGTGCTGCGGGTGCACCGCCAGCCGCCAGATCCACCCCCGGCGCCCGTCGAAGGTGCCCAGCACGACCCCGCGCAGGCCGTCCCCGTCGTCGTCGACGAGCAGCAGGTCGGGCGTGTGCTCCAGCGTGGCCCGCAGCTCGGGCAGCGGGACCACCACGCGGCCGGCCTGCTCCCACACCCGCACCACCGCCGGGTAGTCCGCCTCCACGTACGCGCGCACGCCCACGACCGCTCCCCTCCCGCCACGCCCGCCAGCCGGCCGGACGCCTCGGCGCCACCCTCGCAGGTGCGCTCAGCGCAGCGCCCGCCGGGCGGCGCCGCCCAGCAGGTCCACCGACGCGGTGAGCACCACGAAGGCGGCCACCGTCGTGGCCGCGGCCGGCCAGTCGAACGCCGCCGACTGGCGGGCCAGGAGGTAGCCGAGCCCCCCGGCGCCGACCAGGCCCACGACGACCGCCTCGCGGACGACGACCCCGCCCCGGTAGACCGCGTAGGCCAGCAGCTGCGGCGCCGCCCGCGGCAGCGCGCCGTAGGCGAAGGCGGCGGCGCGCCCGGCTCCAGACGCGCGCAGCGCCTGCTCCGGCCGGGGGTCGAGGTCCTCCACGGACTCCGCGGCGAGGCGGCCCAGGACGCCGACCTCGTGCACCGCCAGCCCCACGGCGCCCGGCAGCACCCCCGGGTGGGTGAGGAAG